>NZ_JBHTTQ010000020.1:0-89512 GCF_042794475.1 Streptomyces sp. NPDC056527 | reverse complement strand
GCCCCGGGGCGGTGTGCCCCGGGGCCGTTCGCGGTGTCGACTAGCCCAGCTGGTGCGTCCAGCCGTGGACGTCCTCGGCCTTGCCCGTCTGGATGGCGAGAAGCGCCTCCCGGAGCTTCATGGTGACCTCACCCGGCTGTCCGCCCGACTGCTGCCAGTCGCCGCGCGCCGCCTTCACCGTGCCGACGGGGGTGATGACCGCCGCCGTACCGCAGGCGAAGACCTCCTTGAGCGAGCCGTTCTCCGTGTCGGCCTTCCACTGGTCGATGGAGATCCGACCCTCCTCGGACCGGTAGCCGAGGTCCTCGGCGAGCCGGAGCAGCGAGTCACGGGTGATGCCGGCGAGCAGGGAGCCGGTCAGCTCGGGGGTGACGATGCGGTCCTCGTACACGAAGTACAGGTTCATGCCGCCGAGCTCCTCGACCCACTTGTGCTCCACGGCGTCGAGGTAGGCGACCTGGTCGCAGCCCTTCTCCGCCGCCTCGGCCTGCGCGAGGAGGGAGGCCGCGTAGTTGCCGCCGGTCTTGGCGTCGCCCATGCCGCCGGGGACGGCGCGGACGCGGTCCTCGGAGAGCCAGATGGAGACGGGCTTCACGCCACCGGGGAAGTACGGACCGGCGGGCGAGGCGATGACGACGAAGAGGTACTCGTTCGCCGGCCGCACGCCCAGACCGACCTCGGTCGCGATCATGAACGGGCGCAGGTACAGGGACTCCTCGCCACCGTGCGCCGGGACCCACGCCTTGTCCTGCTGGACGAGGACGTCACACGCCTCGATGAACGTCTCGACGGGCAGCTCCGGCATCGCGAGACGGTGCGCGGAGGCCTGGAAGCGCCGGGCGTTGGCGTCGGGGCGGAAGGTGGCGACGGTGCCGTCGGGACGGCGGTACGCCTTGAGGCCCTCGAAGATCTCCTGCGCGTAGTGCAGGACGTTCGTGGCCGGGTCGAGGGAGAGCGGGCCGTACGGCACGAGCTGGCCGTCGTGCCAGCCGCGGCCCTCGGTCCACCGGATGGTCACCATGTGGTCGGTGAAGTGGCGGCCGAATCCCGGGTTGGCCAGGATCGCCTCTCGCTCCGCGTCGGACAGCGGGCTGGAGGAGGGCTTGAGCTCGATCGTGGGCGTCGTCATGAGTGCTTGTCCTTCACCGGTTGTGTGTGACGGACCGCGCTCACGCCGCTATCAGTGCTCTGCTAGGACGTCCGAGCTTTCCCGCATGCCGCGGCCCCACGTTCGATTATCGCCCGTGGGAGGCGGTGCACGGAAACGGCGTGCATGCGATCCATGAGTTGATGGTGGCACCCCACGGCCGCATAGGTACAGCCGCCGGGTGCTTGCGCGACCCGGCGGCTGTGTGACGTCAGTCGACGGGTCAGCTCGCTACGCGTACCGCGAGCGCGTCGCCGATCTCGTCCGTCGTGCGGACGGAGTCGCCGCGCTCGGTCAGATCGGCGGCGACGGCGGCCTCGATGCGGGCGGCCTCGGACTCGTGGCCGAGGTGGCGCAGCAGGAGAGCGACGGAGAGAACGGTGGCCGTCGGGTCGGCCTTGCCCTGGCCCGCGATGTCCGGCGCGGAGCCGTGGACGGGCTCGAACATGGACGGGAACTCGCCGCTCGGGTTGATGTTGCCGGAGGCGGCGACGCCGATGCCGCCGGAGACGGCCGCGGCGAGGTCCGTGATGATGTCGCCGAAGAGGTTGTCGGTGACGATCACGTCGAACCGCTCGGGCTGCGTGACGAGGAAGATCGTCGCCGCGTCCACGTGCAGGTAGTCCGTGGTGACCTCGGGGAACTCCTCGGCCACCTTGGCGAACACGTTGGTCCAGAGGTGACCCGCGTACGCCAGGACGTTGTTCTTGTGGACCAGCGTCAGCTTCTTGCGCGGGCGGGCCTGGGCGCGGGTGAAGGCGTCACGGACGACGCGCTCGACACCGAACGCCGTGTTGACGGAGACCTCGGTGGCGACCTCGTGCGGGGTGCCGGTACGGATCGAGCCGCCGTTGCCGGTGTACGGGCCCTCGGTGCCCTCGCGGACCACGATGAAGTCGATCTCGGGCTGGCCCTTGAGCGGGGTCGACACGCCGGGGAGCAGCTTCGAGGGACGCAGGTTGACGTGGTGGTCGAAGAGGAAGCGGAGCTTCAGCAGGAAGCCGCGCTCCAGCACTCCGGACGGGACCGACGGGTCGCCGATCGCGCCGAGCAGGATGGCGTCGTGCTGCTTGAGGGCCTCGGCGTCCGCGTCGGTGAGGGTCTCACCGGTCGCGTGATAGCGCTTGGCGCCGAAGTCGTACTCCTTCGTCTCCAGCTTCACGTCCTGCGGAAGCGCGGCGGCGAGGACCTTGAGGCCCTGGGCCACGACCTCCTGGCCGATGCCGTCGCCGGGAATGACTGCGAGATTGATGCTGTGAGACATGTCGGCACCCTACTCCTCGTCCCAGCGTCTGACACTCGTTGTCCACCATCCGGACGCCGGTGAGTACCGGCAAGCCGCCGGCCAGGACCGAGGACACCCCACGCTTCGGGCGCCCCGACACTCTCGCTCGACGCATGTCGGTGCCGGAGCAACACGACTGTCCGCGCGGGAAGTTGAGGCGCCGTGGCGTTCTCGCCGGTTCGGCGGCATGCGGCGCCGCGGCCGGTACCGGACGGCTCGCTCGCCACCCTGGGCCGTGTCGGCGCGGCGCGGACACGGCCCGGCGCGGGCAGCGCCGACGAGGCCGGGCCTAGTGGCCGGTGGCGCCGCCGTTGTCGCGGCGGTCGAGGGCGCGCTGGAGCGCGGCGGCGGCGTTCTTACGGGCGTCGTCGGCGATGGGGCGGGCGACGGAGTGGCGGACACGGCGGGCGGTCTCAGCGGCCATGGGGATCGACTCCTTGAGATCAGTGGTGATCCGAGATCGGAGATCAGTGATGATCGAAGGCGCCGGAAGGGGCGGGGAGCGCCGCCGCAGGGGTTGCCTGCACAGGGGCATCGCGCTCTCGACCGCCATTCGCTGATGAAGCGAGACGTTCGGCTCCTACAAAGCTAGGACAGGTGGCCGCATCTGTCTCCACAATTACTCGGACTTCCTACTATCTGAGACGGTGATCGCCTCACCACGGCTGCCGCACAGCCCTCAGCTCACGGATCAACGCCCGCACCGCGAGGGATCTCGCCAGCTCAGGGGTGGTGACATAGCCGACGGACCGCGTCGGGCGATCCGGACCGAGATCGGTGATCTGCACCGAGGGCGGTGCTCCGATCAGGGAGAGTTCCGGCATCACGGCCATACCGAATCCACTGCTCACCATCGAGAGCACCGCTCCGTCGTCCTCGGCCTCGACGGTGGCCGCGGGCAGCCAGTCCTGCTCCGCCCACCACTCCCGGGTGTACGAGGTGCAGTTCTCCGTCCAGTCCACGAGCGGCAGGGAGCGCGGCGCGGCATTGCCGGCCGGGTGCACCAGCGCGTACCCCTCCTCGACCAGCACGCCCCCGACGAGCTGCGGCGGCACGGGCGACGTCGTGCCGATCGTCGCGATGCCGAGGTCGGCTCGCCCCTCCAGGACTTCGCCCGCGGTCCCGGGCCCCACCTCCCGCACGATCCGCACCTCCGGGGCGATCTCCGGGTGGCGGGCCGTCAGTCGCTCCAGGGCGCGCGGCAGCAGATGCAGCGCGGCGCTGCGGAAGGCGGCGATCCGCAGCGGCCCCGCGGCCGTGCCCGCCTCGGCACCCCGGACCTCCGCGCCCATCACCTCCAGGAGCCGCAGCACCCGCCGCGCATGGGCGAGGGCCCGCTGCCCGGCGGCGGTGGGTGCGGCCCCGGACCGCCCGCGATCGAAGAGGACGGCGCCGAGCTTGCGTTCGCTGGTCCGCACGGAGTGGGAGACGGCGGACTGCGACATGCCGAGCACGGCGGCCGCGGCCGAGAAACCACCCTCGTTCCCGACGGCGAGAAGGACGCGCAGTTCATGCGGCGCGAGGTCGGTCATCAGGGCTCCCACCTCGGAGTATGAGGAACTTCGATGGATCGGTGCGATCCATCGGAGCAACCTACTGCCCAGCCGTGGCATTCCTTCCTACGGTCTCCCCCATGACGCACGAGACCATGATCACCGTCCAGCAGACCGCCCGTCCCGACGGCTTCCCCACCCCCGCCCACTTCGCCTTCGTCGAGTCCCCGGTCCCGGACCCGGCGCCCGGCACCGCGCTGGTCGAGAACCTGCTCTGGTCCGTGGACCCGTACCACCGCGAGGCGATGGACGGGGACTTCCTGTGGACCCTGCACTCCCCCATGGAGGGCCGCACCCTCGGCCGCGTCGTGGACTCCCGCGCCCCTGGGCTCTCCCCCGGCGATCTGGTCCAGCACCGCAAGGGCTGGCGCACGCACTCCGTCGTCGCGCCGGACGAGGTGCGCCCCGTCCCGGACTTCGCCGGCGTTCCCCTCTCGGCGCATCTGAGCGTGCTCGGCGGCACGGGCCTGTCGGCGTACGTCGGTCTGACCCGGATCGCACGGCTCCAGCCGGGCGAGGACCTGTTCGTCTCGGCCGCGGCCGGCGGGGTCGGCACGGCGGCCGGCCGCTTCGCCCGTCTCCTGGGCGCCGGGCGGCTCGTCGGCAGCGCGGGCTCGGCGCGGAAGGTCGCGTACCTCACCGAACGGGTCGGCTTCGACGCGGCCTTCGACTATCACGAAGGGCCGGTCTCCGAACTGCTCGCGAAGGCGGCACCGGACGGCCTGGACGCCGTGCTCGACGGGGTGGGCGGGGACCACCTGGAGGCGTCGATCGCCGCTCTGCGGGAGCACGGCCGCATCGCCTGGGTCGGCGCGGTCGCGCAGTACCACTCGCTCTCCGCTCCCCCGCCCGCCCCGCGCAACCTCTTCGACCTGGTGGAGAAGAGCATCCGCCTCGAAGGCTTCCTGGTCTCCGGTCACACGGACGCGCAGCAGGAGTTGTACGACTTCGCGGTGCCGCATCTGCGGAGCGGGCGGCTGCCGCTGGACGTGACGGTGGTGGAGGGCTTCGAGCACATCGTGGACGCGTTCCTGGGGATGCTGCGCGGCGAGAACATCGGGAAGATGCTGGTGTCCCGATCCAGCTAGCGACGCCAGCTAGGTTGCATTCCTATCTAGCTGGTGCTGAAATACAGCCATGGCCGCAGACCGCAGATCAAGTTGGCTCAAGGGCGTCCTGGACCTCCTCGTCCTCTCCTGCCTCACGGAGGACGAGAGTTACGGGTACGAGATCTCCAAGGCCCTCGCCGAGGCGGGGCTGGGGGAGATCAAGGGCGGGACCCTCTATCCCGTACTGAACCGGCTGGAGGAAGCCGGGCTGGTGGAGGCCGAGTTCCGGGCCGCCGAGCGGGGGCCGGGGCGCCGCTACTACCGGCTCACCGAGCAGGGCCGGAGCCACCTCACCACCGAGAGCGGGGCGTGGCTGACCTTCCACACCGCCGTACAGACCATGCTGAACACCGGGGGAACACGATGAACACCGAGCCGAGCACGTACTTCGACACGCTGACCGCCGCGCTGAGCAGGGCCGGCGTTCCGGCGGAGCAGATCGCCGCCACCGTCGCCGAACTGCGCGGACACCTCGCCGAGACGGACTCCTCGCCCCAGGACGAGTTCGGCCCCGCCGAGGACTTCGCGGCGCGACTGGGCGGTACGGCGCCGGTGGCGACGGAGCCCGTGGAGGCCGAGACCTGGCTGTGGACGGCCGACATCTACAGCGACCGGCGGCTGCTCGCGCTCCACGGCGACCAGGGGTGGGAGGTCGAGGGGCTCGACACGCTCGGCCGGTTCATGTGCCGCCGGGTGCCGGGCGCCGCCCTGCGCTGGGAGTACCGCCGCGAGCTGATCAGCGGGAAGCGGCGCGACGAGGTCCTCGACCGGCTGACGCCGGAGGGCTGGGAGATGTGCGGAGAGTGGATGATCTTCGCGTACTTCAAGCGCCCGAAGGCGGCCAGCGAAGGACCTGCCGCGGCCCTCGACACACTGCCCGAGCGGCCCGGCCGGTGGCTCTTCCTCAGCCGCAAGGGCAAGGTGCTGCTGACGGTCTGGATGCTGCTGGTCGTCGGCGCGGTCGGGGTGACCCTCGTGGACGTCTTCGACATGCCGGCCTACACGACGCCCTTCGTCGCGCTGTTCGGTGCGACCGGCGCGCTGATCGGCCTGAAGCGGGACGCGGCCAAGGGCTGCCGGGGCTGAGCCCTCCGAACACTCAGAGCACGTCGCCGTCGCGCCAGTCGAAGAGCAGCGCGGCGGCGGGGTCCGGCAGCGTCCCGTCGGCCGCCGCACGCAGATAGGTGGACCCCTCCTCGTCCGGGAGGTGGACGATCCCCTCGGGCCCGATCACCTCGATCCGCCCCTTCCACGGCGCCCAGCCGCGCGCCCGGTAGAGCGCGGCCCCCTCGTCGGAGGCGGAGAGCGCCCCGAAGGCGTACGCCCCGTCGATCACCCGCTCCAACTCGTCCATGACGAGCCCGCCGAGCCCCTGCCGGCGCCGGTCGAGGCGCACAGCCACACCCTCGACGTAACCGATGCGGTGCGAACGCCCGTCGTGGAGCACACGCCGCATGATCACGCTGCCGTGGGCGACGATCCCCCGCGCGTCCTCGATCCAGGCATGCATGCCGCCGAGGGTGTGATCCCAGTCCTCGTCGGAGAAGTCGCCGTCGAACGCGGCGTCGAGCATGTCCTTGATCGAGCGGAGGCGTGCGGGCCCGAGTTCATGGGTGGCAGCGGTGATCACGTTCACCCCTCAAGTCTCCCCCTCACCGCAGCTAACCATCAAAGGATTATTGACAGGTTAGAACCAATCCTGATTCACTCACCGTCAACCAGTCAGAGCGCATTGAGGGGTTAGAGACGATGTCTCCTGTGCAGCCGGTCCACCACCGCACCGTCACCGTCCGCGGCCACGAGATCCACTACCGGGAGGCGGGCCCCGCGGACGCCCCGGTCCTGCTTCTGCTGCACGGCTTCCCCACCAGCTCGCACATGTTCCGCGATTTGATGCCGCTCCTCGCCGGCGCCCCCCGCACTCTCGGCTCCGCCCGAGCGCAGGGGCACCCGCTCCGGCTGATCGCCCCCGACCACATCGGCTTCGGTCGCAGCGCCGCGCCGTCGGCCGAGGAGTTCGACTACACCTTTGCCGAACTGGCCGCCGTCACCACGGAGTTCACCGAGGCCCTCGGCCTGGACCGGTTCGCCCTCTACATCCAGGACTACGGCGCCCCCATCGGCCTCCGCATGGCCCTCGCCCATCCGGAGCGGATCACCGCGATCGTCACCCAGAACGGCAACGCCTACGAGGAGGGCCTCGGGGCCGACGCCTGGGCACCCGTCCTCGCGATGATCGCCGACCGCACGCCGGAGACCGAGGAGCCGGTGCGCGGCATCCGCTCCCTCGACGGCATCAAGTGGCAGTACGAGACGGGCGTCCCCGCCGGGTTCCGCGACCTCCTCAGCCCGGACGCCTGGCACCACGACGCCGCCCTGATGGCCCGGGAGGGCCAGGACGCCATCCAGCTGGACCTGATCGGCGACTACGGCTCCAACTTCGAGCTCTACCCCGCCTTCCACGACTACTTCCGCACGACTCAGGTCCCCCTGCTCGCCGTCTGGGGCGAGGGCGACGAGGTCTTCGTCCCCGCGGGCGCCAAGGCCTTCGGCCGCGACCTCCCCGACGCGGAGATCCACCTCCTGCCGACGGGCCACTTCGCCCTGGAGACCCACGCTCCCCGGATCGCCGAGCTGATCGGCGACTTCCTCGCGCGGCGCGTCCCCAGGCCGTAGCCGGCCGTCGCGATCACCAGGCGCGCAGGTAGACCCGTGTGTGGTCGGCGTCCAGCTTCTGGAGGTAGATCTCGATCCACTGCATGTGCTTGCGCCGCTGGTCCTTGACGCAGGGCGGGCAGACGCCGGCCCAGCGCAGACCGGTGAGGGATTCCGGTTCGGAGGTACCGAGGTGGGCGAAGGACGGGTCGGTCGTGGGCTCGGCGCTCTGCGCCGGCCGCACGATCAGCGGACCCTGCCCCTCGAACTGCCGCCCGAGGGCCTCGGCCTCCTTCGGCGTGGTGACGAAGGTCAGCAGCTGGACCGCGTCCTGGGGGACGAGCTTCACCGCTCCCTTCACCTCGGTGGCCCCCGCGGGCACGTCGACCTTCATGTAGGCCGCGGTCTCGGTCGCTCCGGCGCCCTTCTTCCACTCCGGTCCGCGCTGCTCGTCCGCCCCGGACGAGCAGCCGGAGCCGGTGAGCAGCACGGCGGCGGCGAGGGTCGCCACGAGGACCGTTCGCCTGGAACGGGCGGGCCACGTCATCGGTTCGCCTCCCTGGCGCGGTCCGGGTCCTTGCGGGTGCCGTCCCGGCCCGGATCGGTGTCGGGCACGGGGGTCGAGGACGGGAGGACGGTCAGGTCCTGGTGGCGGACCGAGCTGGATCCTCGCATGTCGAACTCCTGGGCGAGGCCGGTCTTGTGCAGGCGTTGCATGTCGGTGTCCGGGATGTGCACGGGGCCGAGGTCGATCCCCTTGCCGTTGTCCCAGTTGTAGCGGTCCCAGACGTTGACCTGGTAGTCGAGGGCCACCTTGGGCTTGCCGTCGTCCCCCGGGGTCACGGTCACCACGCCGGAGACGTTCTGCTGGTGTCCGTTGATGGCGTGGTACCACTCGGTGCCCTCCTTGAGCTGCTGCCCGATGGCCCGGCTCTCCACCGGGACCGCCACGGGCTTGCCGCCGGACTGCTGGTAGGCATCGAGGGCCTGCTGCCGCCAGGCCTCCTGGTTGAGCTCCAGATGGTTGGTCCTGATGGAGTTGCCGAGCTGTGGTTCGTCGTGCAGGAAGCGGTCCACGTCCACGGTGAGCGGCTCTCCCGTGGCGCTCAGGTAGTGCGACATGTTGCGGCTGGCGCCGTTCTGGCCGATGACGTCGCCGCCGCCCTCCAGCAGCTTCGCCTGGGCGAGGACCCAGTAGTCGCGTGCCGTGGGGTCCTCCACGTCGAACGCGCCGGCGCCCTCGTCGGGCTTGGACCACTTGTAGTGGTAGACGTCGAGGACGCCCGCCTTGCGCAGCTCGTCGCCGCGCTCCTCCAGCAGGATGGCCCGCGTCACCGGATCGAGCCTGCTCCACCACTCCGGCACCTTCGACCGGTCCTTGGGCATGTTCTCGGCCGCGGCAGCCTCCTTGAGGGAGGAGTACGGGCGGCTGCCGTTGAAGCCGCCGAAGGTGCCGTCCTGGAAGTTCGTGTCCGTCACCGCGTCGACGAGGGCCAGCTTGACCCCGTTGTCCGCCTCGTCGAAGGCGTCCACGGCCTGCTGGATCCGCCGTGTCCAGGATCGCTCCACCTCGGGGAGGTCGGGATCGTGGCGGATGGCACGTGCGTCCTGAGTGTCGACCTTGGAGAAGTCGAACGAGGCGACCCCGCCCTCGCTGACCTTCATCCCCGCCGCCACGGCCTCGTCGACCGCCGCTTTCACCTTTCCCTTCAGTTCGGTGAAGAGCGTGCTCGCCTCGCGCAGCAGCATGGCGACCGTCCGCGCCTGGATCTGCGCGCTGTTGTACTCGTTGCGGGTGACGGCGAAGTTCGGTGCGGCCACCTGCTGGGCCTGCCCGAGCCAGATGCCGCTCGTGGTGGTCGACTGGACCTTCTTCTCGTACGTCGTCTCCAACGTCTCGAACTTGTCCGCCATGCCGTCCCAGGCCGTGGCCGCCGTGGTCAGCTTGCCGAAGTCGGTCGTCATGACCTCGTGGTACGTGAGCACGGTCGCCCTACTCCTTCGGGCCGGGCGCCAGCGGCTGAAAACCGTCGCGGATTCTCAACTCCTGTACCTGAAAGGAGAATCCGGACCCGCCGAGCGCGCCCTTCTCGCCGCTGAGCCGTCCGAGCAGCATCTTCACCTGGCCGGTCCAGGTCTCCTCGACGGTCTTCAGCGCGGAGGCCGTCTGCCACCCCGCGAACTCCGTCTTCACCGCGGTCGTCGACGCGTCGGCGTGATCCCCCGCGGTCCTCGTCTCCGGCTCCAGGATCTCGTGGATGGCCTTGGCCGCCGCCTTCTTCTCGGCCGGCGCGGTCTTCAGGTCCGGCTGCGACGTTCCCCCGCCGCCACCCCCGCCCCCGTCGAGCTGGTTGAGCCGCATCGTGGTCGTCTCGGTCTTGATCCGCGACCACTCGTCGTCGAACGCCATATCCACCCCCGTTGAGATCGGCGTCAATCGACGTCACCCTACACAGCGCCTCCGACAGCCCGTTCGAGGAAGTCGCCGAGCTGACCGGCGACTTCCTCGCACGGCGCGTCCTCAGGCCGTGGCCTTCTCCAGATCGCGGGCCATCCGCTCCACCCAGTCGGCGAAGCCCTCCCGATGGAGGCCCTCGCCCCCTCGCAGGGCCTCGATCTGCGCGTCCGTGAGCCGGTCGGGCCCCGGTTCGGTCAGCAGCCGGTGCAGCTCCTTCATCAGCGACGTCATCCGCAGCGCGTCGAGGTGCTCGATCGCGTCGACCCCGTGCCCGGGGCCGATGGTCGTCGAACCAGGCATGGCGTACCTCCTCACCGAGCCCCCTCCCAGCAGCGTAAGCCCCCCGCATGAGAACCGCCCCCGTCCTGGGTTGGGGGACCCAGGAGGGGGGCGGTGTCAGAGGCGGGCCTCAGGAGGCCCGGGGGGCGTCAGCCCATGTGGGGGTAGCCGTACTCGGTCGGCGGGACCAGGGTCTCCTTGATCGCGCGGGTCAGCGTCCAGCGCATCAGGTTCTGCGGCGCGCCGGCCTTGTCGTTCGTGCCGGAGGCGCGGCCGCCGCCGAAGGGCTGCTGGCCGACGACGGCGCCGGTCGACTTGTCGTTGATGTAGAAGTTGCCCGCGGCGAAGCGGAGCTTCTCCATCGTGTACGCCGTGGCGGCGCGGTCGCCGGAGATGACCGAGCCGGTCAGCGCGTAGTCCGAGACCGACTCCATCTGGGTCAACATCTCGTCGTACTTGTCGTCCTCGTAGACGTGGATCGCGAGGATCGGGCCGAAGTACTCGGTCGTGAAGACCTCGTTCGCCGGGTCGGCGCACTCGATGACGGTCGGACGGACGAAGTAGCCCTCCGAGTCGTCGTAGGTGCCGCCGGCCACGATCGTGCAGGTCTCGTCGGCCTTCGCGCGGTCGATCGCGGCCTTGTTCTTGGCGAACGAACGCTCGTCGATCACGGCGCCGATGAAGTTCGTCAGATCGGTGACGTCACCCATCTTGATGCCGTCGACCTCGGCCGCGAACTCCTCCTTGAAGCCCGAGTTCCAGATGGAGGCCGGGACGTACGCACGCGAGGACGCGGAGCACTTCTGGCCCTGGAACTCGAAGGAGCCGCGGGTCAGCGCGGTCTTCAGGATCGCGCGGTCGGCGCTCGGGTGGGCGACGACGAAGTCCTTGCCGCCGGTCTCGCCGACGATCCGCGGGTAGGAGCGGTAGGACTCGATGTTGTTGCCGACCGTCTTCCACAGGTGCTGGAAGGTCTTGGTCGAACCGGTGAAGTGGATCCCGGCCAGGTCGCGGTGGTTCAGGGCCACCTCGGAGACGGCGATGCCGTCGCCCGTCACCAGGTTGATGACGCCCTTGGGCAGGCCGGCCTCCTCCAGGAGCTCCATCAGGAGCACGGCGGAGTGGGTCTGGGTCGGGGACGGCTTCCAGACCACCACGTTGCCCATGAGGGCGGGGGCGGTGGGCAGGTTGCCCGCGATGGCCGTGAAGTTGAACGGCGTGATCGCGTAGACGAAGCCCTCCAGCGGGCGGTGGTCCAGTCGGTTCCACACACCCGGGGAGTTCGCCGGCGGCTGCTCGGCCAGGATCTGGCGGGCGTAGGCCACGTTGAAGCGCCAGAAGTCGACGAGCTCGCAGGGGGTGTCGATCTCGGCCTGCTGGGCGGTCTTGGACTGGCCCAGCATGGTGGAGGCGGCCAGCGTCTCGCGCCACGGGCCGGACAGCAGCTCGGCGGCGCGCAGGATGATCGCGGCGCGGTCGTCGAAGGACATCGCGCGCCAGGCCGGGGCGGCGGCCAGGGCGGCGTCGATGGCGTCCTGGGCGTCCTGCTGGGTGGCACCGGCGAAGGTACCGATGACGGCCTTGTGGTTGTGCGGCTGCACGACGTCGACGCGCTCGCCGCCGCCCATGCGCTTCACACCGTTGATCGTCATCGGGAGGTCGCGCGGGTTCTCGGCCAGCTCCTTGAGCCTGGACTCGAGACGGGCGCGCTCGGGGGAACCGGGGGCGTAGCTGTGCACCGGCTCGTTGACCGGAGCGGGGACCTGGGTTACAGCGTCCATGAGTCTCGTAACTCCTTTTGAGGGGTGGGCTCAGCCCTTGGTGAGGATGGAGCGGGCGAAGAAGAGCAGGTTGGCCGGCTTCTCCGCGAGGCGGCGCATGAAGTAGCCGTACCAGTCCGTGCCGTAGGCCGTGTAGACGCGCATCCGGTGGCCCTCGGCGGCGAGACGGTTCTGCTCCTCGCTGCGGATGCCGTACAGCATCTGGAACTCGTACTCGTCCAGCTTGCGCCCGGCGCGGCGGGCGAGCTCCTGGCCGATGGAGATCAGGCGCGGGTCGTGGGAGCCGATCATCGGGTAGCCCTCGCCCTCCATCAGGATCTTCATGATCCGCACGTAGGCCTTGTCGATCTCGGCCTTGTCCTGGACGGCGACGGAGGCGGGCTCCTTGTAGGCGCCCTTCACGATCCGGACGCGGGAGCCGTTGGCGGCGAGGCGCCGGGCGTCGTGCTCGGTACGGAAGAGGTACGCCTGGATGACGCAGCCGGTCTGCGGGAAGTCCTTCCGCAGCTCCTCGTGGATGGCGAACATCGAGTCGAGGGTGGTGTGGTCCTCGGCGTCCAGGGTGACCGTGGTGCCGATCTCGGCGGCGGCCTCGACGACGGGGCGGACGTTGGCGAGGGCGAGCTCGTGGCCGCCCTCCAGCGACTGGCCGAACATCGACAGCTTGACGGACATCTCGGCGCGCTCGCCGAGGCCCAGCTCCTTGAGGCGGCCGATGAGCTCCAGGTAGGCGTCACGGGCGGCGTGGGACTGCTCGACCGTGGTGATGTCCTCACCGACGACGTCGAGGGTGACCTCCAGGCCGCGGCCGGCGATGTCCTCGACGATCGGGATGACGTGCTCGACCGTCTCGCCGGCGATGAACCGGTCGACGACCTGCTTGGTCCCGGGGGCGGCCGACACGAAACGGCGCATCTTGTCGCTGCGCGACGCGGCGAGGATCACGGGACCCAGCACGGGGACCTCCAGAAGGGCAGGGTGACGAAGGGTGCCTACCCGATCTTTCGTAAGGAATCGGGAACAGCACGGAGAACCACCGTGAAACCTAAGGATCGCTCCGATCCTCTGCCATCGACACCTGTCACGCATCCGTGGGCGGCATCTCATACATATGTCTGAGAGGGTGCGAGAATGGCTGCCGTGAAGGGCGACTACCAAGAACTGGTCGACGAGATCTCGGCGCTGCTCGGCGCCCCGGCGACCCTGGAGAACCGCGATTTCGGGCTGATCGCCTTCGGGGCCCACGACAGCGACGACGACAGCGCCATGGACCCGGTCCGCACCCGCTCGATCATGACGAGGAAGTCGACGCCCGCCGTCCGCGCCTGGTTCGAGGGCTTCGGCATCACCCGGGCGACGGGCCCGGTACGGATCCCGGCGGCCCCGGACGCCGGGGTGTTCCGGGACCGCATCTGTCTTCCCGTGCGGCACCGGGGCGTCGTCCTCGGGTACGTCTGGCTGCTGGACGCCGAGCCGCATCCCACGCCCGACCAGCTCACGGCGGCCATGGAGGTCGCGGCGCGGATCGGCGGCCTCCTCGCGGACGAGGAGCGGGCGGGCTCGGACCTGTCACGGGAGCTGAGGGCCGCGCTGACCGCGGAACGGGGCTGGCAGTACGACATGGCGCTCGCCGCACTGCGCACGGCGCTGGGCCCTGACGCCGAGGGGCTGCACGCGGTGGTGGCCGTGACCCCGTGGCCGGGCGAGGACAGCCCTTCGGTCCGTACGGTTCCGGCCGCGGCCGCGCTCTGCACGGTGCCGTGGCAGGGCCCCGCGACGGGTTCCGCGACGGCGGCGGGGGGCGAGGAGGGCACGGGCGAGCGGGCGCTCGCGGTCCTCGTCCGCCTGCGGGCGGCGGACAACCTCGCGCCGGCCGCGGCGGCGGCAGGGCGACTACGGCACGCGGCGGCCGGGGGGACCGGGGCGGGGACGGGCACGGCGGGGACGGACGCGAAGGCCGGCAGGGCGCGTGGAAGCGCGACGGCCGAGGCGGGGACCGGCGCGGAGGCCGTCGCGGGGATCGCGCTCCCCCGCCGTGGTCTCGCCGACCTGGACACCGCCTGGCACGAGGCCGCCGCCGCCGCCCGGGCGGCGACCGCCCAGCCGGGACTCGGCCCGCTCGCCGAGTGGTCGTCCATCGGCCCGTACCGTCTGCTCACCGCCCTCCCCCGGACCGCCCCCGACCCGGCCGTCCAGGTCCTGCTCTCCCCCTCCCACGCCGAACTGGCCCGCACCGCGGAGGTGTTCCTCGACAACGCGGGCCAGGCGGGACGCACGGCGGCGGCCCTGGGCATCCACCGCCAGACGCTCTACTACCGGCTCTCGCGGGTCGAGCAGCTGACGGGCCTGGACCTGGACGCGGGCGAAGACAGGCTGCTGCTCCACATGGCGCTCAAAGCGGCGAAGTTGTAGTCGTTCCCGGCGGTCGTCCCACCCCCGGGATTCCTCGGGGTTCCGTGGGGATGTTCTCGGGGGCGTCCCCGATACCCCCGGGCACCCCCGGCGCCTACCGTCGGAGGTAGTCGAGGGAGGCCGCATGAAGGCAATCGTTCAGGACCGGTACGGCTCGGCCGACGTACTGGAGTTCAGGGACGTCGAGACGCCGGTTCCGGGGGCCGGTGAGGTGCTCGTACGTGTCCACGCGTCGTCGGTCAACGCGCGCGACTGGCACCTGATGCGGGGCGATCCGTACCTGGCACGCCTGACGCTCGGCGTCCGCAGACCGAAGGCGCAGATCCTGGGTACGGACTTCGCGGGCCGGGTGGAGGCGGTGGGCGCGGGAGTGACGCGACTGCGCCCCGGCGACGAGGTGTTCGGCGAGGCCGAAGGCGCGTTCGCGGAGTACATGTGCGCCTCCGAGGACGTCGTGGAGCGAAGACCGGCGAACCTGTCGTTCGAGCAGGCGGCGGCGATCCCGCTGGCGGGCACCACCGCCCTCATGGGGCTGCGCAACGCGGGAGGCGTGCGGCAGGGACAGAAGGTGCTGATCAACGGCGCGTCAGGAGGCGTGGGGACCTTCGCCGTCCAGATCGCGAAGGCCCTCGGCGCGGACGTCACCGGTGTGTGCAGTACGCGGAACGTGGAGCTGATCCGCTCGCTCGGCGCGGACCGGGTCGTCGACTACACCCAGGAGGACTTCGCCGCGGGCGCGGAGCGCTACGACCTTCTGTTCGACCTGGTGGGCAACCGTTCACTGGCCGAGTGCCGACGCGTCCTGACCCCCGCCGGGACGCTCGTCCTGTCCGGAGGCGGCGTCTTCGAAGGGGGCAGTCTGGTCGGGCCGATGGGGCTTCTCCTCAAGGGGAAGGCGATGTCATTCCTCGTGCGCCAGCGGCTGCTCGTGCTCTCGGCCTCCCCTGGCAGGGAGAAGCTCGCGGCCCTGCGTGACCTGGCCGAGAGCGGGAGCGTCACACCGGTGATCGACCGGACCTATCCACTGAGCGAGGCGGCGGAGGCCATCCGGTACGTGGAGGTCGAGCACGCCCGCGCCAAGGTCGTCGTCAGTTCCCCTCCGCCATCAGGACCTTGAGCCCCTCGGTCAGGTCCTCGGCCGTCGGCGCGGTCTCGGGGTCCACCACCCACTGGATCATCACGCCGGTCACCAGGGCCTGACAGAGCAGCCCCGCCACCCGGGCCTTCTCCGGGTCGGCCTCCGGGTCGATGCCGAGGAAACCCTCGGCCATGCCGAGGCGGCCCTCCCGCTGGGGCTCCTTGATGGCCTCGCGGAGCTTCTCGTCGTCGTCGAGGCGGGTGACGACCTCCGTCTGGAGCTTCCAGACCGGCCGGCTGGCGTCCGCCGCCGCGATGACCTGCTCCCAGAGGTCGTGGAAACGCTGGTACGGGTCGGCCGGCAGCGCCTTCTTCTCCTCGCCGCTTCCGGCCGGGCCGACCTGGTTGCCCCACTCCTCCGTCAGCGTGAGGAAGGCCTGCTGGAGCAGGGCCTCCTTGGAGCCGTAGTGGTAGCCGATGGAGGCCAGGTTGGTGCCCGAGGCGGCGACGATGTCGCGGGCCGTCGTGCGGGCGTAGCCCTTCTCCAGGAGGCAGCGCTTGGCGCCTTCGAGCAGGTCTTCCTTGTGTCCCATGACAGCACTGTACCCGGCAGCTAGACAATCGTGTAAGACGATCGTCTAGCACACCGGGTACGGGTACCTGGGGCGGACCGGGATCCGCCCGGGATCAGACCAGGTTGACCGAGCGGGCCGAGGCCGCGCCGATCTCCTCCGAGATCTCCGCGAGCACGGCCGCCGGGACCGTGTCGTCGACGGTGAGCACGACGAGCGCCTCGCCGCCCTCCTCCGAGCGGGCCACCTGCATTCCGGCGATGTTCAGACCGGCCTCGCCGAGGATCCGGCCGACCGTGCCGACGACACCCGGGCGGTCCTCGTAGCGCAGCACCACCATGTGGTCGGCGAGCGCGACGTCCACGTCGTAATCACCGACGGCGACGATCTTCTGGAGGTGCTTGGGGCCGGCCAGCGTGCCGGAGACCGCGACCTCCTCGCCGCTGGAGAGCGTGCCGCGCACGGTGACCACGTTGCGGTGGTCCGGGGACTCGCTGGAGGTGGTCAGCCGCACCTCGACACCGCGCTCCTGCGCGAACAGCGGGGCGTTCACATACGACACGGTCTCGTCGACCACGTCCTCGAACACGCCCTTGAGCGCGGAGAGTTCGAGCACCTTCACGTCGTGCTGGGTGATCTCGCCGTACACCTCGACGTCGAGACGGGCCGCGACCTCGCCCGCCAGCGCGGTGAAGATCCGGCCGAGCTTCTCGGCGAGCGGCAGACCCGGCTTGACGTCCTCGGCGATGACACCGCCCTGGACGTTGACAGCGTCCGGCACAAGCTCACCGGCGAGCGCGAGGCGCACCGAGCGGGCGACCGCGATACCGGCCTTCTCCTGGGCCTCGTCCGTGGACGCGCCGAGGTGCGGGGTGCAGACGACCTGGTCGAGCTCGAAGAGCGGGGAGTCCGTGCAGGGCTCCTTCGCGTACACGTCGAGACCGGCACCGGCGACCCGGCCCTCCTTGAGGGCGGAGAAGAGCGCGGCCTCATCGACGATCCCGCCGCGCGCGGCGTTGACGATCCGGACGCTGGGCTTGACCTTGTGCAGCGCCTCGTCGCCGATGAGACCGAGGGTCTCCGGGGTCTTCGGCAGGTGGACGGTGATGAAGTCGGCGACCTCGAGGAGCTCGTCCAGGGCCAGCAGCTTCACACCCATCTGGGCGGCGCGGGCCGGCTGCACGTAGGGGTCGTACGCGACGATCTTCATGCCGAAGGCGGACATGCGCTGGGCGACCAGAACGCCGATGCGGCCGAGGCCGACGACGCCGAGGGTCTTCTCGCTCAGCTCGACACCGGTGTACTTCGAGCGCTTCCACTCGCCGTTCTTCAGCGCGGTGTTGGCCTGCGGGATGTTGCGCGCGGTGGCGACGAGCAGGCCGCAGGCGAGCTCGGCGGCGGTGACGATGTTGGAGGTCGGGGCGTTCACGACCATGACGCCGGCCTTGGTGGCGGCGGAGACGTCGACGTTGTCCAGGCCGACACCGGCGCGGGCCACGACCCGGAGCTTGTTGGCGGCGGCGATGGCCTCCGCGTCGACCTTGGTCGCGGAGCGGACCAGGATCGCGTCCACATCGGCGATGGCGGGCAGCAGTTCGGCGCGGTCGGCGCCGTTGCAGTGCCGGATCTCGAAGTCCGGGCCCAGTGCGTCGACGGTGGCGGGCGACAGCTCTTCAGCGATGAGTACGACGGGTTTCGAGCTCACGTGAGTCCTCACAGATCCAGTGCGGACGGCCGTCCCGACGGCCGCAGGCGGTGGAGGGGGCTTGCCGCGTGAAAGCGCACGACGCTGTGGGCCTGAACGCGAATGTTGTTGAGCAGTGTAGTGGTGCGTCGGCGCAGTTCATGCGCCTCGTTGGAAGGATCACTCGTCCGTGGTTGGACGGCCTGTCCAACGATGTGGCACAGGGCCGGACAGTGTGTCCGGCCCTGTGCCGAAGGCTTACGCCTCCTCGTCGTTCACCCAGCTCATGAGCTTGCGCAGCTCCTTGCCGGTGGTCTCCAGGAGGTGCTTCTCGTCCTGGGTCTTGTACTCGTTGTACTTCTTCAGACCACCGTGGTACTCGTCCATCCAGTTCTTGGCGAAGGTGCCGTCCTGGATGTCGGTGAGGACCTTCTTCATCTCGGCCTTGGTGGCGTCGGTGATGATCCGCGGGCCGGTGATGTAGTCGCCCCACTCGGCGGTCTCGGAGACCGACCAGCGCATCTTCTCCAGGCCGCCCTCGTACATGAGGTCGACGATGAGCTTCAGCTCGTGCAGGCACTCGAAGTAGGCGATCTCCGGCTGGTAGCCGGCCTCGACCAGGGTCTCGAAGCCCGCCTTCACCAGCGCGGAGGCGCCACCGCAGAGGACGGCCTGCTCACCGAACAGGTCGGTCTCGGTCTCCTCGGTGAAGGTCGTCTTGATGACACCGGCGCGGGTGCCGCCGATGGCCTTGGCGTAGGAGAGCGCCAGGGCGAAGGCGTTGCCGGTCGCGTCCTGCTCGACGGCGGCGATCGCGGGGACGCCGCGGCCCTCCTCGTACTGGCGGCGGACCAGGTGGCCCGGGCCCTTCGGGGCGACGAGCGCGACGTCGACGCCGGCCGGGGGCTTGATGAAGCCGAAGCGCACGTTGAAGCCGTGGGCGAAGAACAGCGCGTCGCCGTCCTTCAGGTTCGGGGCGATGGACGCCTCGTAGACCTGGGCCTGGATCGGGTCCGGGATCAGGATCATGATGACGTCGGCCTCGGCGGCGGCCCCGGCGGGCGTCACCACGCGCAGGCCCTGCTCCTCGGCCTTGGCCTTGGACTTGGAGCCCTCGTGCAGACCGACGCGGACGTCGACACCCGAGTCACGGAGCGACAGCGCGTGGGCGTGGCCCTGGCTGCCGTAACCGATCACCGCGACCTTGCGGCCCTGGATGATGGACAGGTCGGCGTCGGCGTCGTAGAACAGCTCGGCCACTGGGAATCTCCTTGATGTGCTGGTGTTGCGTCCCACCGTACGGCGGGGAGCGGGAGGGAGGTTTTCGGGTCTCGCCAGGCGGACCGCCGGATGGACCAGGCGGTCCGTGCCCGTTGGCGCCGGGAGGGTCAGGCGCTGCGGTCGAGGGCCCGCAGGGAGCGGTCCGTGATGGACCGGGCACCACGGCCTATGGCGATCGTGCCGGACTGCACGAGCTCCTTGATGCCGAACTGCTCCAGCATCTTGAGCATCGCGTCGAGCTTGTCACTCGAACCGGTGGCCTCGATGGTGACCGCCTCGGGCGAGACGTCCACGGTCTTGGCGCGGAACAGCTGGACGATCTCGACGATCTGGGAACGGGTCTCGTTGTCGGCGCGGACCTTCACCAGGACGAGCTCGCGCTGGATCGCAGCGGAGGGCTCGAGTTCGACGATCTTCAGGACGTTGACCAGCTTGTTGAGCTGCTTGGTCACCTGCTCCAGCGGCAGGTCCTCGACATTGACCACGATGGTGATGCGGGAGATGTCGGGGTGTTCGGTGACACCGACGGCGAGCGAGTCGATGTTGAAGCCGCGGCGGGAGAACAGTGCGGCGATCCGGGCCAGGATGCCGGGGGTGTTCTCCACCAGGACGGAGAGCGTGTGCCTAGTCATGTGCGTCGTTCCTCTTCCTACGGCTCTCGGTCTCAGTCGTCTTCGTTGTCGCCGAAGTCGGGGCGGACGCCCCGGGCGGCCATGACCTCGTCGTTGGAGGTGCCGGCGGCGACCATGGGCCAGACCTGGGCGTCCTCGTGGACGATGAAGTCGATCACGACCGGGCGGTCGTTGATGGCGTTGGCCTCGGCGATGACCTTGTCCAGGTCCGCCGGGTCCTCGCAGCGCAGGGCGACACAGCCCATGGCCTCGGACAGCTTGACGAAGTCCGGGATGCGGGTGCCCTTGCGGGGCGCCGTGCTCGCGCCGACCTGGGAGCCGGTGGCGTCGTGGCCCGTCTCGTCGGCGTGCAGGACCGTGCTCGAGTAGCGCTGGTTGTAGAAGAGGGTCTGCCACTGGCGGACCATCCCGAGCGCGCCGTTGTTGATGATGGCGACCTTGATCGGGATGTTGTTGAGCGCGCAGGTGACGAGTTCCTGGTTGGTCATCTGGAAGCAGCCGTCGCCGTCGATCGCCCAGACCGGGCGGTCCGGCATGCCGGCCTTGGCGCCCATGGCGGCGGGGACCGCGTAGCCCATCGTTCCGGCGCCGCCGGAGTTCAGCCAGGTGGCCGGCTTCTCGTAGTCGATGAAGTGCGCGGCCCACATCTGGTGCTGGCCGACGCCGGCCGCGTAGATGGTGTCGGCGGGGGCGAGCTGGCCGATGCGCTGGATGACCTGCTGCGGCGAGAGGCTGCCGTCCTCCGGCAGGTCGTAGCCGAGCGGGTAGGTCTCGCGCCAGCGGTTCAGGTCGCTCCACCAGGCGGTGTAGTCGCCCCGGTTGCCCTCGGCGGCCTCGGCCTGGACGGCCTGGACCAGGTCGGCGATGACCTCGCGGGCGTCACCGACGATCGGGACGTCGGCGGCGCGGTTCTTGCCGATCTCGGCCGGGTCGATGTCGGCGTGGACGATCTTGGCGTACGGGGCGAAGCTGTCCAGCTTGCCGGTGACGCGGTCGTCGAAGCGCGCTCCGAGGGCGACGATCAGGTCGGCCTTCTGCAGCGCGGTGACGGCGGTGACCGCACCGTGCATGCCCGGCATTCCCACGTGCAGCGGGTGGCTGTCGGGGAACGCGCCCAGCGCCATCAGGGTGGTGGTGACGGGGGCGCCGGTGAGCTCGGCGAGGACCTTCAGCTCGGTGGTGGCGCCGGCCTTCAGGACGCCGCCGCCGACGTACAGGACCGGGCGCTTGGCCGCGGCGATCAGCTTGGCGGCCTCGCGGATCTGCTTGGCGTGCGGCTTGGTCACCGGGCGGTAGCCGGGCAGGTCGGTCTGCGGCGGCCAGCTGAAGGTGGTCTTCGCCTGCAGGGCGTCCTTGGCGATGTCGACCAGGACCGGGCCGGGACGGCCGGTGGCGGCGATGTGGAACGCCTCGGCGATCGTCCTCGGGATGTCCTCGGCCTTGGTGACCAGGAAGTTGTGCTTGGTGATCGGCATCGTGATGCCGCAGATGTCCGCCTCCTGGAAGGCGTCCGTGCCGATGGCCTTCGAGGCGACCTGGCCGGTGATCGCGACCAGCGGGACGGAGTCCATGTGGGCGTCGGCGATCGGGGTCACCAGGTTGGTGGCGCCGGGACCGGAGGTCGCCATACAGACGCCGACCTTGCCGGTCGCCTGGGCGTAGCCGGTGGCCGCGTGGCCCGCGCCCTGCTCGTGGCGGACCAGGATGTGGCGGACCTTCGTGGAGTCCATCATCGGGTCGTACGCGGGGAGGATGGCGCCGCCCGGAATACCGAAGACGGTGTCGGCCCCCACTTCCTCGAGAGAACGGATGAGGGACTGCGCACCCGTGACGTGCTCGACGGTGGTGGCGGACTGTCCGCCGTTACGGGCCCGCGGCTGCGGATGGTGCCCGGTGGCCTGCTCGGTCATCAGCATTCTCTTCTCGAAGCAGAGGGTTTTTGCGAGGGTTTGGGGGGAGCCGGTGCAACAAAAAACCCCTCGTGCCGGGAGGCAAGCGAGGGGAGCGCGTCGGTAGCGTTCAAGCCGGGCCTTCTAAGGCCCTGCTTCAGCCGACGCGCTTTCCAAGTACGAGAATTCGGGTGCGCATGGCACTGACCCTCTCCCCGACGCACCATCAGTGTCAAGGGGGTGGGACGGGCGTCTCACTATTTGAGCGGAACGGGGGATGGTTTCCGGCTGGAATCGCCACCTCCCCGGGGACGGGATACTCGTCCCGCACGAGCGCGCGGCGCAGCCGGTACTCGTCCAGCGGACCCGAGAACGCCATACCCTGGCCGTGCGTGCAACCCATGGCGCGCAGCGCGATCACCTGCTCGGGGACGTCCACGCCGTCGGCGACGGACTGGAGCCCGAGATCGCGGGCGATCCGGAGCAACCCACTGGTGATCTTGCGGAGCCTGGCGGACTCGACGACGCCCTCGACCAGACCTCTGTCCAGTTTCAGTACGTCGACGGGGAGGCGCCGCAGCGCGTTGATGGCCGCGTGGCCGCTGCCGAAGCCGTCCAGGGCGATCCGTACGCCGAGGCGACGCAGGGCGACCAGGCGCTGCTCCAGGTCGTCGAAGGAGACCCGGGGGTCGCTGTCGGCGAGCTCGATCACCAGGGATCCGGAGGGGAGCCCGTGGCGGGTCAGCAGCGCCTCGACGGTGCCGAGCGGCAGGGAGCGGTCCAGGAGCCTTCGGGCGGAGAGCCGCACGGAGACCGGCGTCCGATGGCCGAGCCCGGCCCGCTCGGCGGCCTGCTCGACGGCCTCCTCCAGGAGCCAGCGGCCGAGCTCGGAGACGCGCTCGCTGTCGTCGGCGACGCGCAGGAACTCGGCGGGGGTGAAGAGGATGCCCTGGGCGGAGCGCCAGCGGGCCTGGGCCGCGACGGCGGTGATACGGCCGCTGGTGAGGTCCACGACGGGCTGGTGGAGCAGGGCGAACTCGCCGTCGTCGAGCGCGGTGCGCAGCCGGGTGGCCAGCTCCGTCCTGCGGACGACCTCGGCCTGCATCTGCGGGGCGTACATCTCGACGCGGTCCTTGCCGGCGGCCTTGGCCCGGTACATGGCCAGGTCGGCGTTGCGCAGCAGGTCCCCCGCGCTGATGCCGGGCTCGGCGAAGGCGACGCCGATGGAGGCGGCGACCCGTACCTCGTTCCCGCCGTCGAGCCGGTACGGCTGGGAGAGCGTGAGGCGGAGCCGGTCGGCGATCTCGTGGACCTGGTACTCGCGGGCCGACGTGTCCCGTGAGCCGTCGCCGAGGATGAGCGCGGCGAACTCGTCGCCGCCGAGACGGGCGGCGGTGTCCCCGGCCCGCACGGAGTCCTGGAGGCGACGGGCGGCCTGGACGAGGAGCTCGTCGCCCGCCTGGTGGCCGAGCCGGTCGTTGACGCCCTTGAAGCCGTCGAGGTCGATGAAGAGCACGGCGGTGCCGGGATCGGAGGAGCGTCGGCCGGTGAGGGCCTTGCGGACGCGCTGGGTGAACAGCGCCCGGTTGGGCAGGTCGGTGAGCGGGTCGTGCTCGGCGTTGTGCTGCAACTGCGCCTGCAGGCGGACCCGTTCGGTGACGTCGCGGCTGTTGAAGATGAGCCCGCCCTGATGGCGGTTGACGGTGGACTCGACGTTGAGCCAGTCGCCTCGGCCGGAGCGGAAGCGGCACTCGATCCGGGTCGTCGGCTCCTCCGAAGGAGAAGCGGCGAGGAACCGCCGCACTTCGTGGACCACGCCGCCGAGGTCCTCGGGATGGATGAGGGAGGCCAGCTCGGAGCCGATCAGATCCTCGGCCTCACGACCGTAGACCCCCGAGGCGGCGGGGCTGACGTACCGGAGTATGCCGGTCGGCGCGGCGATCATGATGACATCGCTGGAGCCCTGCACCAGGGACCTGAAGTGGTTCTCCTTCTGGGCCAGTTCATGCGTGAGGGCGATGTTGTCGAGGAGCATGATGCCCTGCCGGACGACCAGGGCGAGGACGACCGTACAGCCGGTGAAGACGACCACGCGGTCCACTCTGCGTCCCTCGACGACGTTGTACAGGATGCCGAGCGTGCAGACCGCAGCGGCGAGATACGGGGTGAGGGCGGCCAGCGAGCCGGCCACGGGGCGGCTGGGGAGGCGCTGGCCGCGCGGGGAGGAGGGCCCTTCGGCGCTCCGGCGAACCCCCCAGGGGGCGTACGCCAGGAGCAGCGATCCGGCGAACCAGCCGGCGTCGAGCAGCTGTCCGGAGGTGTAGTTCTCCCGGAGCAGGGGTGAGGTGAACAGGGCGTCGCACAGCACCGTGAGGGCGAGGGCGGCGATGGCCGTGTTCGTCGCCGAGCGGTTCACGTTGGAGCGGCGGAAGTGCAGGGCCAGGACCATGCTGACGAGAACGATGTCGAGCAGCGGGTACGCGAGCGAGAGCGCGGCCTCGGCGACGCTCTCGCCCTGGAAGTGGGCGGTGTGCGCGAGGGCGAGGCTCCACGAGAGGGTGAGCAGCGAACCGCCGATGAGCCAGGCGTCGAGCCCGAGGCAGACCCAGCCGGCCCGGGTGACGGGCTTCTTGGCGAGGACGAGCAGGCCGACGATGGCGGGCGGGGCGAAGAGCAGGAAGAACAGGTCGGCGACGGAGGGGCTGGGCACCTCCCGGCCGAGCACCACTTCGTACCACCCCCAGACTCCGTTGCCGGCGGCGGCCATCGTGGAGGAGAAGGCGAAGAGCAGCCAGGCCGGGCGGAAGCGGCTCTCGCGGACGCGGGTGTAGAGGAAGCAGGAGACACCGGCCGCCAGGGCCGCCGCACTGAGGCCGAAGTCGCCCATGATGAGCGCCAGTTGTTCCGACCCCCAGCCGAGGGCGGCTCCGGTCGCGTACGCCGCGCAGACGAGTCCGAGGACGACCTGGGTGAGGACTCCTCCACTCTCGGACGGCGTCGGGTCCGGCCCGCGGGCGCCGCGGGCGCCGCCTCCGGACTTCTTCGCCGGGGAGCCGGCCGCCACCGGGGCGGCGGACGAGGCACCGCCGGTCGTCGTGCCGCCCTGCGCGGCGCCCGCGGCGACAGGGCTGCGGCCGATGAGTGCGCCGGGGGCGGTCACCGGGGCTCCCCTGCGTGCGCCGCCGCCTTCCGGCGCCTCCTGTGCCGGAATGGGGCGCGCGAGGGTCGTCGACGGCGGCCCCGCCGCGTCGGATCGTCGGTCCATCGGCCGTACTTCACCCGTCGCCCCCCTCGGATTCTGATGACCCGTCACTTCGCTCCCCAGCGCCAGCTCGTACTCGACGCAGCCCCCCGCTCCGGGACGATACACCAGGACCGTCACTCAGGGACAGGGGTGCTGTACTCTCAGTGACGGCCCTGGGGCTCACAGCGGGCGCACCGAGGGGGCGCACGGCGTGGGCCTGCGGCTCAGGTGGTCAGGACCACGTTGGCCAGTCCCTCCCCCGCCGCGAACCGGGTCAGCTGGCCGGCGATCAGCCGCTTGGCACGGGGCATGAACGCCGAAGTGGAACCGCCGACATGGGGACTCACCAGGACACCGGGAGCGTGCCACAACGGGTGGCCGGGCGGCAGCGGTTCGGGGTCGGTGACATCGAGCGCGGCGGTGATCCGGCCGCTCTCGACCTCCTTGAGCAACGCGGCGGTGTCCACCACGGGACCCCTGGCCACGTTGACCAGAAGGGCCCCGTCCCGCATCCGCGCGAGGAACCCCGCGTCGGCGAGATGCCTGGTCTCGGGCGTGAGAGGAGTGGAGAGCACGACGACATCCGCCTGCGGCAGCAGGTCGGCCAGAGAGGACATCGGCTGGACCGGACCGCGCTCCGTGGTGCGGGCGGAGCGCGCGACGCGCGCCACCCGCGCGCACTCGAACGGCACGAGCCGGTCCTCGATGGCCGCACCGATCGACCCGTACCCCACGATCAGCACCGACTTGTCGGCCAGCGCCGGATAGAAGCCGGCCCGCCACTCCTCCGCGTCCTGGCCGCGCACGAAGCCGGGGATCCCGCGCAGCGAGGCGAGGATCAGGGCGAGCGTCAGCTCGGCGGTGCTGGCCTCGTGGACGCCCTTGGCGTTGCAGAGCTCGACCCCGGGGCGCAGCGCGCCGAGTCCGGGCGCCACATGGTCCGTGCCCGCCGACAGCGTCTGGATCGCGCGCACCGAGGTCATCGCGGCGAGCGGCCGGACGGCGATCTCCGTGCCCTTCATGTACGGGACGACGTAGAAGGCGCAGCGCGCCGGATCGGCGGGGAAGTCCGGACCGCCGTCCCAGAAACGGTAGTTCAGCCCCGACGCGCCCGGCTCCGGAAGCCCTTCGATCTCGTCCGAGGGAATCGGAAGCCACACGTCAGCGGCCGTGTCATGGAGTGTCATGACCGGGAGGCTATGCGAAGAACCCCGCTCACCATTGGTTACTTTGGGGGACGGCACAGGGAGGGGTACCGGCAGGTGGAGCGCAGGACTATCGGGGCGGCGGCGCTCGACGTGGGCGCGGTCGGCCTGGGCTGTATGCCGATGAACTGGGCCTACAGCGCCTCGCAGCGGCGCGGCGACCGCTCGCTGCGCACGGTGCACGCGGCGCTGGACGCCGGGGTGAGCCTGCTGGACACCGCCGACATGTACGGGCCGTTCACCAACGAGCTGTTGGTGGGACGGGCGCTGAAGGAGCGCCGGGCGGAGGCGTTCGTGTCGACCAAGTGCGGTCTGCTCGTGGGCGATCAGCACGTGGTGGCCAACGGCCGGCCGGGATACGTACGGCGGGCCTGCGACGCCTCGCTGCGCCGGCTGCAGACGGATGTGATCGACCTCTACCAGCTGCACCGGGCCGACCCCGAGGTGCCGGTCGAGGAGACCTGGGGCGCGATGGCCGATCTGGTGTCCGCGGGCAAGGTCCGGGCGCTCGGGTTCTGCGCGGTGGGGGCCCGGGCGACCCGGCGCGGCGGAGCGTCGCATCTGCATGAGGGAACGATCCGGCAGCTGGAGCGGGTCCAGCAGGTCTTCCCGGTCAGCGCGGTGGAGGCCGAGCTGTCGGTGTGGTCTCCCGAGGCGCTGGAGCGGCTGCTTCCGTGGTGCGAGGCGCGGGGCGTGGGGTTCCTGGCGGCGATGCCGCTGGGGAACGGCTTCCTGACCGGGACGCTGACGCCCGGCGGCGGCTTCGAGCCGGACGACCCGAGGGCCCGGCATCCTCGCTTCACCGCAGAGATGATGGCTGCCAACCAGCCTCTGGTGGCCGGTCTGCGGCGGGTCGCGGCCCGGCACGGCGCGGAGGTCACTCCGGCCCAGGTGGCGCTGGCGTGGGCGCTGGCGCAGGGGCCGCATGTCATACCCATCCCGGGGGCCAAGCGGGAGGTCTGGGCCGTGGAGAACGCGCGGGCGGCGGAGCTGGTGCTGACTGCGGCGGATCTGGCGGAGATCGCGCGGCTGCCCGCGCCGCGGGGATCGTGGGACTGAGCGCGGGAACCTGATCGGCCCGAGCGGTGTATCAAGGGTAGTGAGCGCCGTTCGAAGGGATCGGGACCGTGGGCCGAGCTTTTGTGGGAGCTGTGTGTGCCGCCGCCGTGCTGGGGCTCGTCACGGGGTGCTCGTCGGGCGGGGGCGGGCTCGCCTCCTCGCCCACGTCCGCGTCCGCGTCGGGGACCGGGACGGGGGGCGCGCCGGCCGACGTGCGGGTCGCCGGGACGCTGACCGAGGATCTGGAGTCGCCCTGGGGCGTGGCCGCGCTGCCCGGCGGGGATCTTCTCGTCGCCTCGCGCGACGAGCGGACGATCACCCGCGTCGACGCGAAGACGGGCAAGAAGACACAGGTCGGAGAGGTGCCGGGGGTGGTCCCCGGCGGTGAGGGCGGGCTCCTGGGCCTCGCCGTGCGGGACGGCCGGGTGTACGCGTACTTCACGGCCGAGTCGGACAACCGCATCGTCCGGATGCCGTACGGAGGCGGGAGCGCGGACCGGCTGGGCGCGCCCGAGGTGGTCCTCTCGGGCATCCCGAAGGGGAACGTGCACAACGGCGGGCGGATCGCGTTCGGCCCGGACGGGATGCTGTACGCGGGGACGGGCGAGCGGGGCGAGACGGGCCTCGCACAGAGCCTGGAGTCGCTGGGCGGCAAGATCCTGCGGATGACGCCGGAGGGGAAGCCGGCGCCCGGCAATCCCTTCCCCGGCTCGCCGGTCTATTCGTACGGTCACCGCAATGTGCAGGGCCTGGCCTGGGACGGGGACGGACGGCTGTGGGCGGCCGAGTTCGGCCAGAACACCTGGGACGAGCTCAATCTGATCCAGCCCGGCAGGAACTACGGCTGGCCGAAGGTGGAGGGCTCGTCGGACGTGTCCGACTTCGTGAACCCGGTGGCCCAGTGGAAGACGGACGAGGCCTCGCCGAGCGGTATCGCGTACGCCGAGGGCGCGATCTGGATGGCCGGGCTCAGAGGCGAGCGACTGTGGCGAATCCCGCTCGCGGGGGCGGAACGCGCGGGGGAGCCCGAGGCGTTCCTCGTAGAGGAGTACGGCCGTCTGCGCACGGTCCTGGCGGCGGGTGACGGCCGGCTCTGGCTGACGACGAGCGAGACCGACTCCCGGGGCACGCCCGGGCCCGGCGACGACAAGATCCTCCGGCTGGAGGTGAGATAGGGGCGACACGATGTTCAACCTGGCGGAAGAGCTCTTCGCACCGGGCCGCAAGCACACCGAGGACGAGCGTCAGCGGCTCGCCCTGACCAGGGAGGACCAGGGCGACGGCGATCCCGGGGAGGGGCCGATAGACCTGACCTCGGGCCGGGTGACGATACGCGTCCCGGGACCGGCCGCCACGAACGATCGGGGCGCCCAGGGTGCGCCCGCCTCAGGGAGTCGGCTCCAGGAGGCGGAGACGGTGGGCGAGGGCAGCCGCCTCGCCGCGGCCGGAGACGCCCAGCTTGGCGAGGATGTTGGAGACGTGGACGCTCGCCGTCTTCGGTGAGATGAAGAGCTCCTCGGCGATCTGACGGTTGGTGCGACCGGCGGCGACCAGGCGCAGGACGTCCTGCTCCCGGGGGGTCAGGCCGAAGGCGTCGTCTCCCGGCTCCGGTTCCGGCGCGTGGTCCGGGGCGGTGAGGGAGAGACGGGCGCGGGCGGCCAGGAGTGCGGCGTCCTCACGGAGCGGGTGCGCGCCGAGGCTGACGGCGGTGGCATGGGCCTCGCGTAGCAGGGCTGCCGCCTCCTCACGGCGGCCACCCTCGGCGAGCAGGGCGTCGGCGAGGCGGTGACGGGCCTGGGCGAGCGGGAAGGGGCGCTCCAGCTGCTCGTAGGCGGTGACGATCTGGGCCCAGCGGTCGACGGGCCGGCGGTCCTCCGCACGGTCCGTCTCCGCCGAGACGAACAGGGAGTACGCCTCCCAGACGGGCGCGGGGGTCGCCAGCCCCCGTACGCAGCGGCGGATCAGGGCGATCGCCTCCGCGCGGCCCTCCTCGGCGGCGGGCAGGCCGAGAGCGTCGGCCTCCGCGGTGGCGGCGGCGAGCAGCAGCGGCCAGGCCTCTCGATGGGTGCCGAGCGGGAAACCTGACTCCACGGCGGCGGCGAGCACGGTCCGGACGTCCTGGATCCGGCCGCCGGCGGCGGCGATGCTCAGCTCGACCATGCGCGTCGGGACGGTGTACTGCGGCATGGGGTCGGCCTCGCCGAAGTGCTCGCGGGCAGCGGCGAGCTGGGTGACGGCGGTGTCCAGCTCGCCCCGGGCGAGCGCCAGTTGGGCGAGGCGCAGGGCCACGGAGCCGCGCGGCTTGGACCGGATGCCGTTCTGTTCCAGCCACTCGCAGTTGCGCTGGACCTCGCACCAGAGCCCGAGGGAGAACTGCGACTCGGCCTGGTTGGAGCGGATCCAGCCCTGGCTGTCGAGGAGGCCGTGGTCGCGGGTGAGCCGGATGCCCTCCTCGGCGACGTCGACGGCCTCCTGGGAGCGGCCGAGGTTCTCCAGGGAGTGGGAGAGATTGACGTGGGCGCGGGAGGACTCGTGGTGGAGGCCGAGGGCGCGGGTGCGGTCGCGTACCTCGTACATGGTGGCGAGTCCGGTCGCGCGGTCTCCGGCGCCGACCTGGAGGGTGCCGAGGGTCAGACGGGCGCTGAGCTCGATGGACTCGTCCTTGACGAGGCGGGCGTATTCGACGGCCCGCTCGGCGGCGGCGAGACTCTCCGGGCCGGGCTTGTGGAGCATCCCCCAGCCGGCGGCCACGGCGAGGATGCGGGCGTGCACGCCGGACGGGGGCATGCCCTTGACGAGTTCCTGGGCGGTGGCGATCTCGTCCCAGCCGTCGGAGCGGCCGAGTCCGGAGACGATGCGGGAGCGTTCGGTCCAGAACCAGGCGGAGCGCAGCGGGTCGCGGTCCTCGTCCTCCTCGCCTTCGAGGAGCCGCAGGGCCATCTTGCCGATCTTCAGGGCCCGTTCGCGCTCTCCGCACAGCCGGGCGGCGTACGCGGCCTCGGCGAGCAGGTCGAGATAGCGCAGCGGCGTGGTCTCGGGGTCGCAGCCGCACGGAGGGTACGCCTCGGCGTAGTCCATCGGCCGCAGGGAGTCGCGCACCGCGGCGGGGACCTCGTCCCAGAGTTCCATGGCCCGTTCGAGGAGCCGCAGTTGTTCGGCGTACGCGTAGCGCTTGCGGGCGTCGGCGGAGGCGCGGAGCACGGCCGGCAGCGCCCGGGAGGGGTCGTGGGCGTGGTACCAGTAGCTGGCGGACCTGGTGGCGCGTTCGTCGGCGCGGACGAGGGTGGGGTCGGCCTCCAGGGCCTCTGCGTAGCGCCGGTTGAGGCGGGAGCGTTCGCCGGGCAGCAGGTCGTCGCTGACGGCCTCGCGGACCAGGGAGTGGCGGAAGCGGTAGCCGTCGCCGTCGGGGACGGACTGCAGGATGTTGGCGCCGACGGCTGCGCGCAGCGCCTCGATGAGATCGTCCTCGGAGAGCCGGGCGACGGCGGCGAGCAGCGCGTACTCGACGGTGGAGCCGCCTTCGGCGACGATCCTGGCGACCCGCTGGGAGTCCTCGGGAAGCGTCTCGACCCGCACGAGCAGCAGATCGCGCAGGGAGTCGGTGAGGGCGCCGGGGGCGCAGCCGGACTCGTGGGAGACGACGAGTTCCTCGACGAAGAAGGCGTTGCCGTCGGAGCGGTCGAAGACCTCGTCGACGAGGGCGGCGTCGGGTTCGGCGGCGAGGATGCCGGTGAGCTGGCGGCGCACCTCGGCACGGGTGAACCGGGAGAGTTCGATGCGCCGGATGGTCCGCAGCCGGTCGAGTTCGGCGAGGAGGGGGCGCAGCGGGTGGCGGCGGTGGATGTCGTCGGCGCGGTAGGTGGCGACGACCACGATCCGGCCGCGGCGCAGAGTGCGGAAGAGGTAGGCGAGGAGGTGCCGGGTCGACGCGTCGGCCCAGTGCAGGTCCTCCAGGACGAGCACGATCGTACGGTCGGCGGCGAGCCGTTCCAGGAGCCGTACGGTCAGTTCGAAGAGGCGGGCGGTGGAGTCCTCGTTGGAGGGCTCGTGGCTGCCGACGTCGCCGAGTTCGGGGAGGAGGCGGGCGAGTTCGCCCTCCTGCCCGGCGGCCGCGGCCGCCAGTTCGTCGGGGAGCCGGCGGCTCAGCGCCCGCAGGGCGGTGGAGAAGGGCGCGAACGGCAGCCCGTCCGCGCCGACTTCGACACAGCCGCCGACCGCGACGAAGGCGCCGCGGTCGCAGGCCGCGGCGACGAACTCCTCGATGAGCCGCGTCTTGCCCACGCCGGCCTCGCCGCCGATGAGCAGGGCCTGGGGCTCTCCCCCACCGGCGCGGACGAGCGCGTCGGTGAGGGCGGTGAGTTCGCCGGCCCGGCCGACGAACACGGGGCTGACTGACCTGGTCTCCACGGCGCCGAGCATCGCACAGACGTCCGGGGTCGTGCTCATACGGGGGTCACGCGGCCCGGACGAAGCGGCCTCGCTCGGCTCCCACCCGCCCTTCGGAGTCATGGTCTCCGGACCGGGCGGCCGCCTTCGCGGCCCGCCGCGCCTTGACGGCCTGGCGGGCCAGGCGCTCGGCGGCGGCCTCACGGACGCGCTCGTCGTGGTCCATGCGGTGCAGTTCGTACGCGAACATTCGATGCTCCCTGGTGTCGGTATCGCTCCTTGCGATGCCTCTACTTTCGTTTCCCAGGGGGTGTCGCCACATCGGGCGAGTGCCGCATGTTCGGCGTACGGGGGGCCTTAGGAGGGTGCCCAGGGGGTACTTAGGGCGCCGCCGGGAGGCTCAGGAACAGATCGAAGTACATGCCAGCGGACAGGAAGAGTCCGATTCCGCCCAGTACGGCGCCGGCGACGGCTACGGCCCGGACCCAGACGGGGCGCTGCGGGCGGGTGAGGACGACCACGGCGGTGATCAGGGCGAGGAGCGAGAAGAGGCCGTTGACGAGTGCGGTGGTGTGCCAGGCGTCGGCGTAGATCTCGGAGATCTGCTGGGCGGCCGTGCCGCCCTGGGCCTTGATCTGGCCGACGAGCGTCTCGCGCTCGCTGGCGACCTTCCCGACCCAGGTGCCGCTCAGCGCGGCGAGCCCGAGGGCGGCGGAGACGACGGCCGCGGCGCCCGCGCCGATGCCGGAGGAGACAGCGGGTTCCTCGTCCGCCGCCTCCGGCTGGTCGAGCTCGTCCGGCTCTTCCTGCTCGTCAGGCTCGTCGACGGCGTCGAAGGCATCGCCGGCGTCGACGGCCTCCGTGGTCCTCACGGCCTCGGTGGTCTTCTCGGCTTCCGTGTTCTCGTCAGTCTTGGCAGTCATGCACGGCACGCTAGGTGCCGCGTATGAGAAGGGCCTTAAGAAGCCCTTCCGGCCCCGAGCGGCTTCCACTCCGGCGCGAGCACCGACCAGACCTCCATGTCGAGGCGCTGCCCCCGGTACGGGTAGCTCTCCCGGAGCACGCCGTCCTTCGTCATGCCGAGTCGTCGGGCCACCGCGATGCTGGCCTCGTTCTTCGAGGAGACCAGCCACTCGACGCGGTGGATGGCGCGTTCCCTGATCGCCCAGTCGATGATGGTGCTCGCGGCCCGGGTGACCAGGCCCTTGCCGACCGCGGACGGCTCCAGCCAGCAGCCGGCCTCGGCCGTCCCGAGGCTCACGTCCATGGCGCGGAAGAGCACACCGCCGACGAGGGTGCCCTCGGTCCAGATGCCGTAGATCCGGCCCGCGTCGTCGGCCGCCTTCTCGGCGTACGCCTTGAGGAAGGAGCGGGCCGAGTCGAGGTCCGCCACGACGTCGGCGAGGGCGATGTGCTGCCCGACGTACTCCCGCCCGCGGTTCATGTGGGTGAGGAACTCCTCGGCGTGCGAGGGCTCCAGCGGCCTCAGCTCGGCACCGTCGTCACCCAGCGATATCGCGAACATCCTCGTTGTCCTCCGCGTTCGAAACCGTCACACGCTGCATGGGGATCTTCGCACGGGTGTCGTCCCGTTCGGCGTCCCGGGCGTCGGCCGCGGCGCGGGACTCGGCGGGTTCGATGCTGATCCGGGGCAGTCGGCGGTCGAGCCAGCGCGGCAGCCACCAGTTCGCGCCGCCGAGCATGTGCATGAGCGCGGGGACGAGCAGGGTCCGCAGGACGAAGGCGTCGAGGGCGACGGCCGCGGCGAGGGCGATGCCGAACATCGCGATGACCCGGTCCCCGCTCAGGACGAAGGCGAGGAAGACGGAGATCATGATGACCGCCGCGGAGTTGATCACCCGGCTGGTCTCGGCGAGCCCGACCCGGACCGCCCGCCGGTTGTCGCCGGTCTCCAGCCACTCCTCGTACATCCGGCTGACCAGGAAGACCTGGTAGTCCATGGAGAGCCCGAAGAGCACCGACACCATGATCACCGGCAGGAAGGGTTCGATCGGGCCGGCGCTGCCGAGACCGAGCAGTTCGCTCCCCCACCCCCACTGGAAGATCGCGACGACGATCCCGAAGGAGGAGGCGACGGCGGCCACGTTCATGGCCGCGGCCTTGAGCGGGATGCCGATCGACCGGAAGGCGAGCAGGAGCAGCAGACAGCCGAGCGCGATGACGACGCCCACGAAGAGCGGCAGCTTGCCGACGATGATCTCGGCGAAGTCGTCGTACGAGGCGGTGACGCCGCCCACGTGCACGTCCAGCGAGGTGCCCTGCTCGGCCGAGGGCAGCACGTCCGTGCGCAGCCGGTCGACGAGTTCGCTCGTCGCCTTCGACTGCGGCGAGGAGTCCGGTACGACGGTCAGGACGGCCGTGTCCCCCGCACTGTTGTACGTGATCGGCGAGACGGACTCGACGCCTCGGGTGTTCGCCAGCTCGGCCGGCAGTTCCCCGAGTGCGACCCGGTCGTCGGCGCCGTCGATCTGGGCGACGAGGGTGAGCGGTCCGTTGACTCCGGGCCCGAAACCGTCGGCCAGCAGGTCGTACGCCTGCCGGGTCGTCGCCGTGGCCGGACCGTTGCCCTGGTCGGAGGTGCCGAGGTGGAGCGAGAGGGTCGGCAGGGCCAGGACCAGCATGACGACGGCGGCGACCGCGCCGAGCAGCTTGGGGTGGCGCTCTACGAAGGCGGACCAGCGGGCGGCGAAGCCGGTCGGCAGCTCGGGCTGCGGGCCGTGCTCGGCGAGCTGTCGCCGTTCCCGCCGGCTGAGCCCGCGCATCCCGATGAGGGAGAGCAGCGCGGGCAGCAGGGTGACGGAGGCGGCGACGGTGAGGACCACGGTCAGCGAGGCGGCGATGGCGACGCCGTTGAGGAAGCTGAGCCTGAGGATCAGCATGCCGAGCAGTGCGATGCAGACGGTCGCGCCCGCGAAGACGACGGCCCGGCCGGTGGTCGCGACGGCGATCTGCGCGGATTCGGCGACCGAGAGCCCGCGTTTGAGGCCCTTTCGGTGCCGGGTGACGATGAACAGGGCGTAGTCGATGCCGACGCCGAGGCCGATGAGCATGCCCAGCATGGGCGCGAAGTCGGCGACCGTCATGACGTGGCCGAGCAGGGCGATCCCGGAGTACGCGATGCCGACGCTGACGAGGGCGGTGGCGATGGGGAGCGCGGAGGCGGCGAGCGAGCCGAAGGCGAGGAAGAGGACGACGGCCGCGACGACCACTCCGACGGCCTCGGCGATGTGCCCGCCGGGGGCCTCGGTGAGGGCGATGGCGCTGCCGCCGAGTTCGACCTGGACGCCGTCGCCTGCGGCCGCGCGGGCCGTGTCGACGAGCGCCTGGGCCTGGGCCTCCGGGATGTCGTCGGCCTGCTCGTGGAAGACGACGGCGGCGTAGGCGGTGTGCCCGTCCTCGCTGATCTGCGCCTCGGCGGCCGGGGTGTCTCCGTACGGGGAGCTCACCGACGCGATGCCGGGCAGTTCGGCCACCTCGTCGAGCATCTCGGTCATGCGCTGCTCGATGCCGGTGGCGCGGACACTGCTCGTGTCGGTGTGCCAGACGATGGTGTCGCTGTCACCGCCCGCGCCGGGGAAGCCCTTGTCGAGGAGCTCGGTGGCGCGGCCGGACTCGGTGCCCGGCACCTCGTAGTCGTTGGAATACGCGTTGCCCGCTACCGCTGCGCCGGCGACCGCCCCGCCGAGGGCGATGAGCCAGAGCAGTACGACGACGAGGCGGTGCTTGATGCACCACCGTGCGATGGCTGCCAAAGGACGTGCTCCCTGGTGGGTGGTTCGTGGATCTTTACCGGGGAACAGCCCGCAAAGAACGCATGACCTACGTGAGGCCACTGTTGCAGCCTTAAGTGATCCTTTGTCCCTTTCGTGTCGTTACTCACAACGCTGCGCGGAAGCTCAGGTCTTTGGTCCTGAGCTTCCGCGCGAAGGGGGCGTTCAGGTGGTCCTCAACCGGAGACGCTCGGCCGCCCGTTCTCGATGTGGCCCATGAGCCGTCGGCGGAAGCCGCCGGGTGTGGTCACCTCGAGGTCGTACCAGCCGTGCGCGTCGGCGGCGGAGTGCACGAGGGTCCGGCTCCTGCCGGGCTTGACGGTGACGGTGCGGGTCCGGTCACGAAGGTCGTCCCGGTCGACGTAACCGAGCGGGCGGACGGTGAAGGAGACCGCGGCGGAGCCCGTGTTCCGTACGGTGAGATGCAGGTCACGGTCATGGTGGTCGATGTACGAGGAGACCTCGGCACCGCCCGCCGCCGGGCCCTCGAACTCGCGGCGGAAGCCGTTCGGACCCGTGATCGTGAACCGGTAGCGATCACGCGTCAGGGGTACCGCCCACTGCGCCGTGCCCCTGACGTCCTGGTGCTGGGGGACGGTGAACTCGCCGGCGTACGGATAGAGCGCGAAGTGGACGCTCGCCTTCCCGCTGTTCCGCAGGGCGACGGTGATCTCCTTCTCCCCCACCTTCGCGGCGGCGTCCGGCTGGTAGGGCAGCGGGCGGGCGGGGCGGGTGCCCGGCTCCTGGACCGGCATCCGCTGGACCGCCGGGGGCTGCGGCCGCCAGCGGCCGGAGAACGGCGGAATCGGCCCCGGCTGCTCGACCTCGGGCTGCCGGTGACCACGGCGGAAGTCGAAGGCGGAGGTCAGGTCGCCGGTGACGGCGCGGCGCCACGGGGTGATGTTGGGCTCCTGGATGCCGGTGAGCTTCTCCAGGAAGCGGACCACGGAGGTGTGGTCGAAGGTCTCGGAGCAGACGTAGCCGCCGACCGACCAGGGGGAGACGACGAGCAGCGGGACGCGGATGCCGAGACCGGTGGGCAGACCCTTGTACCGCTCGTCGGTGTCGTCGGCCGGCGGGACGGGCGGCGGCACGTGGTCGAAGAAGCCGTCGTTCTCGTCGTAATTGATCAGCACGACGGTGTGGCGCCACACGTCGGGGTGCGAGCCGAGGGCGTCGAGCACCTTGTAGACGAGCGAGGCGGAGGCGATCGGCGAGGAGGAGCCGGGGTGCTCGGAGTCGATCGCGGAGGGGACGAGGTACGAGACCTCGGGCAGCGTCCCGGCGGCCACGTCGGCGCGGAAGGCGTCGGCCAGCCTGCCGGTCTCCACACGGCGCAGTCCGCGCTCGAAGAGCGAGCGCTCGGCGGCGGTGAGCGTGGCGACCCCGTCCTCGAGGGCGGCGAGGAGACGGGTCCGCTCGGCGGCGTCCTCGGTGTCGCGGACGGCGGCGTAGAAGGACTCCATGAAGGTGTGCCCGCCGGTGGTGGCGAGCGCCTTGCGGGCGATCTTCTTGAAGCCGGTGAAGAACTCGATGTTGTTGTCGGTGAAGTTCTCCCACTCCGTGTACGTCTTCCAGCTCCGCCCGGCCGCTTCGAGGCGCTCGGCGTAGGTGGGCCAGGAGTAGCCGGGGTGGGTGCCCTCGGCGTACGCGGCGTTGGTGACGGCACGGCTGCCGTCGGCCTCGAAGCCGGTCCAGCCGGACCACAGGTGGTTCCGGTTGGGACTCGTCGAGGTGTGGATGGAGGAGTGGTAGGCGTCGCAGACGGTGAAGGTGTCGGCGAGCTCGTAGTGCAGCGGGATGTCCTGGCGGTCGTAGTACGCCATGGTCGCCGCGGTCTTCGCGGAGACCCAGCCGTCCATCCAGCCGTCGTGCCAGGCCTTGGCGCCACCGCTCCAGGAGTGGTCGAGGTCGCCGATGTACTGGAGGTCCTTCTTCTGGGTCTCCGCGGCGCCGCGGACCGGGAACGGGAGCACGGTCCGGCCGAGGGCGGCGGGCTGTTCGAAGACCGGCTTGCCGGAGGGGAGCTCGATGGCGTTGCGGTCACCGAATCCGCGGACGCCGCGGAGGGTGCCGAAGTAGTGGTCGAAGGATCGATTCTCCTGCATGAGGATCACGACGTGCCTCACCGCCGACATCCCGCCGGCCGGGGGCCCCGCGGCGATGGCCTCCTGCAGCGACGGCGGAAGCAACGAACCGGCTGCGGCGACACCGAGGGCGCCGCCGCCCAGGGCGAGGAGCCTTCTGCGAGACATCTCGGATGACACGAACGACCTCCAGACGACGGCCAATGGTTCGCCTTCGAGCCATTGGGTGGTACGTGGGGGACGCTAGTGAGACCGGATGACGGAGAGAAGACCCGGCGACGGCGCGGTGGTGAACGTCCATCAGGCCGTCAAGGAAGTCCAAGCGAGTTTCGGCCATGGAGGGGTGAGGGCGCGGCGCAGGCCCTACTTGACGTGCACGATCTGGATCAGGTTGCCGCAGGTGTCGTCCAGGACCGCCGTGGTGGACGGACCCATCTCCAGCGGGTCCTGGGTGAACCGGACCCCGAGCCCGCGCAGCCGGTCGAACTCCGCCCGCACGTCGTCCACGGCGAAGGAGACCGCCGGGATGCCGTCCTTCGCCAGCCCCGTCTGATACGCCTGCACCACGGGATGGCGGGAGGGCTCGAGCAGCAGTTCCGTCCCCTCGGGGTCTTCCGGCGACACCATGGTCAGCCATCGGTCCGTACCCAACGGGACGTCGTGCTTCTTCACGAAGCCCAGCACGTCCGTGTAGAAGCGCTCGGCCTTCTCCTGGTCGTCGACGAAGACGCTGGTGATGTGGATCCTCATGGGGTGCTCTCCGGTGATTCCGGCCTGAGCCACCGGCTCGCGATGCGCTCAAGGGGTTCGGTGTTCAGATCGTGGAACTTGTAACGGCCCTGCCGCCGTGAGACGACCAGACCCGCGGATTCCAGTACGGCGAGATGCTGGCTGATCGCCTGGCGGGACAGGCCCAGACCATGCTTGGTGACCAGCCGCGTGCATATCTCGAACAGGGTCTGACCGTCCCGTTCCACCAGCTCGTCGAGGATGCGTCGACGGGTGGGATCGGCCAGCGCCTTGAAGACATCCTCCGTCATGCCCCCACCATAGGCAAGCAACCACTTGCCTATCAATCTCGGGCCCCGCACGACGAGAGCGGCCCGCCCCGGAATCCTCCGGTGCGGGCCGCCCCTGTACGCCTGCCTGTGAACCCGTCGATCAGCCCTCGCTGACGCCCAGCTTCTCCAGGATCAGTTCCTTCACGCGCGCCGCGTCCGCCTGGCCGCGGGTGGCCTTCATGACCGCGCCCACCAGCGCGCCGACCGCCGCGACCTTGCCGCCGCGGATCTTGTCGGCGATGGCCGCGTTGGACGCGATGGCCTCGTCGACCGCCGTGCCGAGCGCGCCCTCGTCGGAGACGACCTTGAGGCCGCGCTTCTCGACGACCTCGTCCGGACCGCCCTCGCCGGCCAGCACACCCTCGATGACCTGGCGGGCCAGCTTGTCGGTGAGGTCGCCGGAGGCCACCAGCTCGGTCACCCGGGCGACCTGCGCCGGAGTGATCGGCAGCTCGTCCAGGGCCGTGCCCGACTCGTTGGCGGAACGGGCCAGTTCGCCCATCCACCACTTGCGGGCCTGGTCCGCCGGCGCACCGGCGTCCGTGGTCGCGACGATGAGGTCGACCGCGCCCGCGTTGAGGATCGACTGCATGTCGTGCTCCGACACGCCCCACTCCTCACGGAGCCGGTTGCGGCGCACACGCGGCAGCTCGGGCAGCCCGCCGCGCAGCTCCTCGACCCACGCACGGGCCGGGGCGACGGGGACGAGGTCGGGCTCCGGGAAGTACCGGTAGTCCTCGGCGTTGTCCTTGATCCGGCCGGACGTGGTGGAGCCGTCTTCCTCGTGGAAGTGACGGGTCTCCTGCACGATCGTGCCGCCCGACTGGAGGACGGCCGCGTGGCGCTGGATCTCGAAGCGCGCCGCCCGCTCCACCGAACGGAGCGAGTTGACGTTCTTCGTCTCCGAGCGGGTGCCGAAGACCTTCGTGCCGTGCGGACGCAGCGACAGGTTCACGTCGCAGCGCATCTGGCCCTTGTCCATCCGCGCCTCGGAGACGTCCAGCGCGCGGATCAGCTCACGCAGCTCGGCGACGTACGCCTTGGCGACCTCGGGAGCACGCTCGCCCGCGCCCTCGATCGGCTTGGTGACGATCTCGATGAGCGGGATGCCGGCCCGGTTGTAGTCGAGCAGGGAGTGGGACGCGCCGTGGATGCGGCCGGTGGCGCCGCCGACGTGCAGCGACTTGCCGGTGTCCTCCTCCATGTGGGCGCGCTCGATCTCCACGCGGAAGATCTCCCCGTCCTCCAGCTGGACGTCCAGATAGCCGTTGAAGGCGATCGGCTCGTCGTACTGCGAGGTCTGGAAGTTCTTCGGCATGTCCGGGTAGAAGTAGTTCTTCCGGGCGAAGCGGCACCACTCGGCGATCTCGCAGTTCAGCGCGAGACCGATCTTGACGGCCGACTCCACGCCGATCGCGTTGACGACCGGGAGCGAGCCCGGCAGACCGAGACAGGTGGGGCAGGTCTGCGAGTTGGGCTCGGCGCCCAGCTCGGTCGAGCAGCCGCAGAACATCTTGGTCTTCGTACCGAGTTCGACATGGACCTCCAGGCCCATGACGGGGTCGTACGCAGCGAGTGCCGCGTCGTACGACAGCAGTTCAGTGACGGTCACAGTGAGACTTTCCCTCTCAGCCCAGCAGGACGTCGTCGTCGCCCAGGCGCTTCAGCTCCCGGTAGAGGATCGCCAGGCCGGTAACGATGGCGGCGGCGGACACGGCGGAGTCGATCAGCCGCAGCATGTCGTTGTCGTTGCGGGCCATCTTGGCCTGCTTCGCGACGCTGATGGCACCGAACGCGGTGGTCGCCAGCGAGACGTAGACGCCGGTCTTCGACTTCTTGAAGTTCTTGGCCTTCTTTGCCATGGCACTCACAGCGACGGAGCCTCCTCGAGCAGCGGGTGACCCCACTTTTCCACGAAGGCCGCCTCGACGGCGGCGCCGACCTTGTACAGCCGGTCGTCCTTCATGGCGGGGGCGATGATCTGCAGCCCGACCGGCAGACCGTCCTCCGGCGCGAGACCGCAGGGCAGCGACATGGCGGCGTTGCCGGCCAGGTTGGTCGGGATGGTGCACAGGTCCGCGAGGTACATCGCCATCGGGTCGTCGGCGCGCTCGCCGATCGGGAAGGCGGTGGTGGGCGTCGTCGGGGAGACGATCACGTCCACCTGCTCGAAGGCCTGCTCGAACTCGCGGGTGATGAGGGTGCGGACCTTCTGGGCCGAGCCGTAGTACGCGTCGTAGTAGCCGGAGCTCAGCGCGTACGTACCGAGGATGATGCGGCGCTTGACCTCGTCGCCGAAGCCGGCCTCACGGGTGAGGGCGGTGACGTCCTCGGCCGACTTGGTGCCGTCGTCGCCGACCCGCAGGCCGTAGCGCATGGCGTCGAAGCGGGCCAGGTTGGAGGAGCACTCCGACGGCGCGATGAGGTAGTACGCCGAAAGGGCGAGGTCGAAGGTCGGGCAGTCCAGCTCGACGATCTCGGCGCCCAGCGACTTCAGCAGCTCGACCGACTCGTCGAAGCGCTGGACGACACCGGCCTGGTAGCCCTCGCCGCGGAACTGCTTGACGACACCGACGCGCATTCCGGCGACGGAGCCGTTGCGGGCCGCCTCGACGACCGGCGGGACCGGGGCGTCGATGGAGGTCGAGTCCAGCGGGTCGTGTCCGGCGATGGCCTCGTGGAGCAGCGCCGCGTCCAGGACCGTACGGGCGCAGGGGCCGCCCTGGTCGAGGGAGGAGGAGAAGGCCACCATGCCGAAGCGGGAGACGCCGCCGTAGGTCGGCTTGACGCCGACAGTGCCGGTGACGGCGGCGGGCTGGCGGATCGAGCCGCCGGTGTCCGTGCCGATGGCGAGCGGGGCCTCGTACGCCGCGAGGGCGGCGGAGGAGCCACCGCCGGAGCCGCCGGGGATCCGGGTCAGGTCCCAGGGGTTGCCGGTGGGGCCGTAGGCGCTGTTCTCGGTGGAGGACCCCATGGCGAACTCGTCCATGTTGGTCTTGCCGAGGATGACGACGTCGGCGGCCTTGAGGTTCTTCACCAGGGTCGCGTCGTACGGCGGGATCCAGCCTTCGAGGATCTTCGAGCCGACGGTCGTCGGGATGCCGACGGTGGTGAAGATGTCCTTGAGCGCGAGGGGGACGCCGGCCAGCGGGCCGAGCTTCTCTCCCTTGGCGCGCTTCTCGTCCACGGCGCGGGCCTGGGCGAGGGCGCCCTCGCGGTCGACGTGCAGGAAGGCGTGGACCTTCTCGTCGACGGCCTCGATGCGGGCGAGGTGGGCCTCGGTCACCTCGACCGCGGTGAGCTCGCCCGCGGCGATCTTCCCGGCGATCTCGGCGGCCGTGAGCTTGATGATGATGCTGTCCGTCATGTGATTAGTCCTCCCCCAGGATCTGCGGCACCTTGAAACGCTGCTGCTCCTGGGCCGGGGCGCCGGAGAGCGCCTGCTCGGGGGTGAGCGACGGACGGACCTCGTCCGCGCGCATGACGTTCGTCAGCGGCAGCGGGTGGGAGGTCGGCGGAACGTCTTGGTCGGCGACCTCGGAGACGCGGGCGACCGCGCCGATGATGTCGTCGAGCTGACCGGCGAAGTGATCGAGCTCTTCGCCCTTCAGCTCCAGACGCGCCAGCCGTGCGAGGTGGGCGACCTCCTCGCGCGTGATGCCAGGCATGCGATCCTCACGGGGTGAGTTTGATGGTGTTGGGCCCAATCCTATGGGGCCCGCACCTCTGCCCGTGAAACGGTTTGCCCCGGCTGCCCCGGGGGCGTGCCCCAGGGCGGTCGGACGGCTACTGCACCACGTGCCCCGAAGGCTGGTCGGCGGCGGGTAGCGCGGCCTCCTCCGAGGGGCGGCGCCAGCCGTGCTCGCCGCGGGCCCGGAGCCAGGCCGTGGCCTCGCCGGGCGGCATCGCGGCGGCGACCAGCCAGCCCTGGACGGCGTCGCAGCCCAGGTCCCGCAGGCGCTCCCAGGTCTCGTCGTCCTCGACGCCCTCGGCGACGACGAGGAGGCCGAGCGAGTGGGCGAGGTCGAGGGTGCAGCGGACGATCTCGGCGTCCTCGGCGTCGACGGCGAGCCGGGCGACGAAGGAGCGGTCGATCTTCAGCTCGCTCACCGGGAGCCGCCGCAGGTGGACGAGGGAGGAGTAGCCGGTGCCGAAGTCGTCGAGGGACATCTTCACGCCGTGGCCGGTCAGACCGGCCATGGTGTCCGCGGCCCGCTGCGGGTCCTCCAGGAGCACGTGCTCCGTTATCTCCAGCTGCAGCGCGCCGGCCGGGACCCCGTGGCGGGCCAGGCGGGCGGCGACGGCGCCGGCGAAGCCGGGGGTGTGGACGTCGCGGGGGGAGACGTTGACGGCGACAGGAACGTTCAACCCCTGGGCTCGCCACCGGGCGACCTGCGCGAGCGCGGTCTCGAGGACGTACTCGGTGAGGTGGGGCATCAGGCCCGAGGACTCGGCGATCGCGATGAACTCGTCCGGAGGGACCCGGCCGCGCTCGGGGTGCACCCAGCGCACCAGGGCCTCCAGACCCGCGACCTGCCCGTCGAAGCGGACCTTGGGCTGGTAGTGGAGCTCGACCTCGCCGGCGTCCAGGGCGCGGCGCAGGTCGCCGAGGAGTCCGAGCCGGTCGGGGGTGTTGGAGTCGCGCTTCGACTCGTACACCTCCACGCCCGTACGGTCCCGCTTGGCCTGGTACATCGCCACGTCGGCCCGGCGCAGCAGTCCCTCGGCGTCGAGGGCGTGGTCGGGGAAGACGGCGACGCCTGCGCTGGCCTCCAGGACGAGGGTGAGCCCGTCCAGGTCGAGGGGCGAGGAGAGTTCGGCGACGAGGTGGCGGGCGACGCGCTGGGCGCTGGTGGTGGAGTCGGCCGTGGGGAGCAGGACGGCGAACTCGTCGCCGCCGAGCCGCGCGGCCTCCGCTCCACGCGGCAGGGCGAGCTTGAGCCGCTCGGCGATCTGGAGCAGCAGCCGGTCTCCGGCGAGATGCCCCAGGGTGTCGTTGACCGATCGGAAACGGTCGAGGTCGATCAGGACGAGGGCGGAGCGCGCGCCCTCCCCCTCGGCCTCTTCGAGGGCGGTCCAGGCCCGCTCCAGGAGCCACTGGCGGTTCGGCAGACCGGTGAGCGGGTCGCGCAGCTGCTCCTCGGCGCGGGCGCGGGCTATCCAGAGGGTGGAGTCGAGGGCGATGAGGGGGACGGCGAAGAGCGGCAGCAGCACCGGCTGGGAGACCGCGACGACGCAGATCAGCGGGGCGATGCCGAGCAGCGCGACCGCGACGAGTCCCTGCCGGAGCAGGGCCGTGCGGGCGACGGTCGGCAGGCCGCCGCCCTGGGGCGAGAGGGCGTACCACAGGAGCAGCCGGGTCACCACGAGGTAGGCGGCGGCGGCGAGCGCCACTTCCGGTACGTCGGTGATCCCCCAGTCGAGGGGCTGCCAGGGCCTCTCCACGGTCGGTACGTCTCCGAACGCGGCGAGGACCAGGGCGGCGCCGCCGATGCCGAGGACGTCCACGGCGCCGTGCAGGAGTCCCTGGCGCCAGCGGTGTCGGCGGGCGGCGCCGACGAGGACGACGACGGCCATGGAGACGAGGCCGGCGGGCACCCAGCCGTAGAGCAGCAGGACCGCGAGGGTGAGGGCGGCGCCGGAGCCGGTACCGCCCCACCAGCGGTCGCGGCCGAGGGCGACCAGGTGTCCGACGATGAGCCCGGTGAGGATGGCGAGGGACCAGCCCGCGGCACCGCCGGGGAAGAGTCCGTGGCCGGTGCTCAGGGCCCGGTAGAACCCGGTGGCGAGCACGACTGCGGCGATGCCCACGACGGCTCCGGGCAGCCCGGAGGTGATACCCATGAAGGTCTCACGGCCACGCGGCCGCGAGACGGGGGCGGCACTCTCGGTCGGTTTCATTCCGTCCCTCTCACAGCCGGCGGTGCCGTTGCAACGCGATGGGCCGTTGTCATGCCTCCACGACCGGCAGAGCCCTCACACGGCCGTGCACGGCAGACGCACGGTCTCAACACTAGGCCGCGGAGGGCTCCGACGGGCAGCGCTCTCCATGTCTTGCCCGAATGAGACCCGGCCACCCCTAACGATCTGGTATGCGCCGAACGGGTGACGTTCCCGGCTGTCCCTTGCCCCTCTGACGTCTACTCCTGTAGCGGGACCGCCGCCGCCCGAGCGGCTTCGGGACCCTCTGCGAGCAGCACCGCGAAGCCGTCCTCGTCCAGAACCGGAACCTTCAGCTGCATCGCCTTGTCGTACTTCGAACCAGGGTTGTCACCGACGACCACAAAGGCGGTCTTCTTCGAAACGGAACCGGTCACCTTCGCCCCGAGGTTCTGGAGCGACTCTTTTGCGCCATCCCTGGTGAAGTTCTGCAGGGTGCCGGTCACGACGACGGTCAGCCCCTCCAGCGGACGCGGCCCCTGCTCCTCGCCGGCACCCTCGTCCTCGAACGTGACCCCGGCGGCCCGCCACTTGCGCACGATCTCCCGGTGCCACTCCTCGGAGAACCAGTCCTTCACCGCGGCCGCGATGATCCCGCCGACCCCGTCGACGGCCGCCAGCTCCTCCTCGGTCGCCTGCTCGATCCGCTCCAGGGAGCGGAACTCGCGGGCCAGCGCCTGGGCCGCCACCGGCCCCACATGGCGGATCGACAGCCCGTTGATGAACCGGGCCAGCGGGCGCGCCTTGGCCGCCTCGATGTTCGCCAGCATCGCGAGGGCGTTCTTCTTCGGCTCGCCCTTCTGGTTGGCGAAGACCGTGACGACCTTCTCCTCACCGGTCTTCGGGTCCCGCTTGGGCAGCCCGCTGTCCGGGTCGAGGACGTGCGCCTTGATGGGAAGGAGCTGCTCGATGGTGAGGTCGAAGAGGTCGCCCTCGTCGACGAGCGGCGGCTCGGAAGGAACCAGCGGGCGGGTCAGCGCGGCCGCGGCGACCGCGCCGAAGTTCTCGATGTCCAGGCACTCGCGGCCGGCCAGGTAGAAGAGACGTTCACGCAGCTGGGCCGGGCAGGTCCGCGCGTTGGGGCAGCGCAGATCGATGTCGCCCTCCTTCATGGCCCGCAGCGGTGTCCCGCATGCGGGACACTCGGCCGGCATCACGAACTCCCGCTCGGTGCCGTCCCGCAGATCGGCGACCGGGCCGAGGATCTCCGGAATGACGTCACCGGCCTTGCGCAGCACGACCGTGTCCCCGATCAGCACGCCCTTGGCCTTCACCACCTCCTGGTTGTGGAGGGTGGCGAACTCGACCTCGGAACCGGCGACCTTGACCGGCTCGACCTGGGCGTACGGAGTGACCCGGCCCGTCCGGCCGACACCGACCTTGATGTCGACGAGCTTGGTGTTGACCTCCTCCGGCGCGTACTTCCAGGCGATGGCCCAGCGCGGGGCGCGCGCGGTGGAGCCGAGCCGGCCCTGGAGCGGGATCTCGTCCAGCTTGACGACGACCCCGTCGATCTCGTGCTCCACGGAGTGCCGGTTCTCGCCGAAGTACGCGATGAACTCCCGCACCGCGTCGAGCGAACCGACCACGCGGTTGTGCTGGGCCGTCGGCAGGCCCCATTCGCGCAGCAGGTCGTAGGCCTGGCTGAGGCGGTCGATGTCGAAGCCCTCGCGGGCGCCGATGCCGTGGACCACCATGCGCAGCGGGAGGGTGGCCGTGACCTTCGGGTCCTTCTGCCGCAGCGAACCGGAGGCGGAGTTGCGGGGGTTGGCGTACGGCTGCTCACCCGCCGCCACCCGGCGGGCGTTGAGGTCGGCGAAGGCCTCCATCGGGAAGTAGACCTCGCCCCGGATCTCCACCAGATCCGGGATCCGGTCGCCGGACAGCCGGTCCGGGATGCCGTGGATGGTCCGGGCGTTGGGCGTGATGTCCTCGCCCGTGACACCGGTGCCCCGGGTGGCGGCGCGGGTGAGCCGCCCCTTCTCGTACGTCAGGTTGATCGCGAGGCCGTCGACCTTGAGCTCGCACAGGAAGTGGTACGCGGACGCGCCGACGTCCTTGGCCACCCGCTCCGCCCAGGCGGACAGCTCGGCGTCGTCGAAGGCGTTGTCCAGCGAGTACATGCGCTCGCGGTGGTCGACCTTGGCCAGACCCGTCTCGTAGTCCCCCGAGACCTTCTGCGTCGGCGAGTCCGGCGTGCGCAGCCCGGGATACTCCTCCTCCAGCGCCTCCAGGGAGCGCAGGAGCCTGTCGAACTCGCCGTCGCTGATGACGGGCTGGTCCTTCACGTAGTACCGGAAGCGGTGCTCCTCGACCTGCTCGGCCAGGTCGGCGTGCTTCTCCCGTGCCTCGGCGGGCAGGGCCCCCTGTTCGACTGCCACCGTTACTCGTCCTCCCGTTGACTCGGACCCCGTCACTCAGGGTTGTCCGCGAGCGATCTCGCCGCCCGGGCGCAGTGGGCGAGCGCCGCCCGGGCATATGCCGGCGAAGCACCCGCGAGCCCGCACGTCGGAGTGATCACGACGGACTCGGCGAGAGTCCCCGGATTCAGCCCCAGCCTGCGCCACAGCGTCCTGACACCCATGACGCTACCGCCCGGGTCCGACAATGGGGCGTCGGTGGAGGACACCACGCCCGCGAAGAGCTTCGTGCCGGACTCCACGGCCTCGCCGATCGGTTCCTCGTCACGTTCGGTGAGCAGCCCGAAGTCGAACGAGACCCCGGCGACGCCGGTGCGGCGCAGCAGTCCGAAGGGGACGTCGGGTGCGCAGGAGTGCACGACCACCGGGCCGTCGTGGACCTCGACGACCTCCCGCAGGGCGCTCTCGACGACCTGCCGGTCGACGGCGCGGTAGGTGCGGTAGCCGCTGGCGGTACGGACCTGTCCCCGCAGGACGGACGTCAGGGACGGCTCGTCGAGCTGGAGGACGAGCCGGGCGCCGGGGACCCGCTTGCGGAGGTCGGCGAGGTGGTCGCGCAGCCCTTCGGCGAGGGAGCCCACGAGGTCCCGGCAGGCGCCGGGGTCGCCGAGCGCCGCCTCGCCGCCGCGCCGCTCCAGGGCGGTGGCGAGCGTCCAGGGGCCCACGGCCTGGACCTTGAGCGGACCTTCGTAACCCTGGGTGAACTCCTCCAGGGCGTCGAGGTCCTCGCCGAGCCAGGAGCGGGCGCGCCGGGTGTCCCGGCCCGGCCGGTCGCTGACCCGCCACCCGCTCGGCTCCACGTGCGCGTACATCTCGACGAGCAGCCCGATGGTCCGCCCGATCATGTCGGCGCCGGGCCCGCGGGCCGGGAGCTCCGCGAGGAAGGGGAAGTCCTCGAAGGAGCCCGCGACCGTCTTGGCCGCTTCCCGGGCGTCGCCGCCGGGCATGGAGCCGACGCCGGTGGCGGGCCCCCAGGTGAACGCTGCCTGCTCGCTGGTCTCGCTCACTGTTCCTACCGTCCCGGACGGACTGTCAGGTCGTTGATCTCCGCGTCGCGCGGCAGATCGACGGCCGTGATGATCGTGGTCGCGACGGACTCCGGGTCGATCCACTTCGAGGGGTCGTACTCCTTGCCCTCCTGGGCGTGCACCTTGGCCTGCATGGGGCTGGCGGTCCGCCCCGGGTAGACCGAGGTGACGCGCACGCCGTTGCCGTGCTCCTCGTGGCGCAGGGAGTCGGCGAGCGCCTTCAGGCCGTGCTTGGAGGCGGCGTAGGCGCTCCACTCGGCATGCGCGGCGAGCCCGGCGCCGGAGTTCACGAACACCACGTGGCCCTGGGAGACCCGCAGCTGGGGCAGGAAGTGCCGGGTCAGCTCGGCGGGGGCGACGAGGTTGACGTTGAGCTGGTGGCGCCAGGTCTTCGGGGTGAGGTCGCCGACCGGCCCGAGGTCGACGACACCGGCGATGTGCAGGAGGGTGTCGACCCGCTCGGGCAGGCTCTGGTGCGAGAACGCCCACGAGAGCCGGTCGGGGTCGGCGAGGTCTCCGACGAGGGTCCTGGAGCCGGGGAACTCGGCGGCGAGCTCCTTGGCCCGGCCGGCATCGCGCGCGTGGAGCACGAGTTCGTCCCCGCGCGCGTGCAGCCGACGGGCGACCGCCGCGCCGATGCCGGAACCTGCCCCGGTGATCACATGTGTAGCCATGGGGCCATGGTCCCATCACCGTGGCGATGCCCGCGGCGACAGCCGCTTATGTCACAGCCTCCAGATAGGCGAGAGCGGACACGCCGTCCTCGGCGAAGAAGACGAGGTCCGTCAGCGGGAGGGGCAGGAAGCCCTCGGCCTCCATGCGGTGGAACTGGGTCTTCAGCCCGTCGTAGAAGCCCGCCGTGTTCAGCAGCACCACCGGCTTGGTGTGCTTGCCGTGCTTCCTCAGCTCCAGGACCTCGGTGGCCTCGTCGAGGGTGCCGGTGCCGCCGACCATGACCACGATGGCGTCGGACTTGGCCAGAAGCAGCGCCTTCCGCTCGGCGAGGTCCCTGGCGATGATCATCTCGTCCGCGCCCGGCCGGGCCTTGGCGGCGAGGAAGTCGACCGAGACGCCGACGAGCCGGCCGCCCGCCTCCTCCACGCCGTCCGCGACGACCTTCATCAGACCGACGTCGGAGCCGCCCCACACCAGCGTGTGGCCGGCCTTTCCGAGGCGTTCCGCGAAGTCGCGGGCGGGGGCGGTGTAGCGCTCGTCGAGGTCGGCGGCGGAGAGGAAGACGCAGATGTTCATGGCCTCCACCGTAGGCGCCGACCTGCGAGTTCCAAGAATTTCCGGGAAATCCCGCCGAGTCGCGATGAGTTCGGGGAGCGGCTCCGGTCCTATCCGGCATGGACGAGGTGAACAGCACACTGAGCAGGTCGCCGGGACGGGTCACGTCGGGGGACGGCACGCGGATCGCGTACGAGCGGCGCGGGGAGGGGCAGCCGGTGATCCTGGTGGGCGGTGCGCTCTGCACCGCCGAGACCGAGGCGCCCTTGGCCGACCTCCTCGCGCCGCGCTTCTCGGTCGTGACCTACGACCGGCGGGGGCGGGGCGGGAGCGGCGACACCGGCCCGTACACCGTCGAGCGGGAGATCGACGATCTGGCGGCGCTGGCCGACGCGGTGGGTGGCCGGGTGATGGTGCACGGCACGTCCTCGGGCGGGGCGCTGGCGCTGGCCGCTGCGGGTGCGGGGCTGCCGATCGACCGCTTGTCGGTCTACGAGCCGCCGTTCTCGGCAGAGCCCGGGGCGTGCCGGACGTACGCCGCGCACCGGCGCCGGCTGACGGGTCTCCTCGACCGGGGGCAGCGGGCGGCCGCCCTCGAACTGTTCCTCGCCGACGCGATGCCGCCGGGGGCGTTGGCAGGGATGCGCGGCGGGGCGGAGTGGCCCCGGCTGGAGGCCGTGGCGCACACTCTGGCGTACGACCACGCCGTGCTCGGCGACGGAGCCGTGCCGGCCAAGTGCCTGCGCCGGGTCCACGCGCGCGTGCTGGTGGTCGACGGCGGCGCCAGCCCCGCCTGGATGCGCCGGGCGGCCCACCACGTCTCGACGGCCCTCCCCCACGGCCGCCACCGCACCCTGACGGGCCAGACCCACCAGGTGGCCCCGCACGTCCTGGCACCGGCGCTGGAGGAGTTCTTCGGGGAGGAGTGAGGGGACGGCGTCAGGGACGAGCCGACGGGCCGCACGTCCACGGCGTCAAGCCACCGCTTCGAGGCCCTCCCGCCGCTCGCCGTGAAAGCGCCGCCCCGAAGGCCGACCGCCGCTCGCCGTGGAAGCGCCGCTTCGGCGTCTCAGACCGTCGCCGTCGCCGCGGCTCGTACCGTCGTCGCGATCGTCGCCGAGCCCACCACGCGCGTGCCGTCGTACAGCACGATCGCCTGGCCGGGGGCCACGCCCCGGACCGGCTCGTCGAAGCCGACCGTCAGCACGCCGTCCTCCAGGGCAGCCGTCACCGCCGTCTCGCCGCCGTGGGCGCGCAGCTGGGCGGTGTAGCGGCCGGAGCCCTCCGGGGCGGTGCCGCACCAGCGGGGCTTGATCGCCGTGAGGCCGGTGACGTCGAGCGCCTCGACCGGTCCGACCGTGACCGTGTTGTTCACCGGCGAGATGTCCAGGACATAGCGCGGCTTGCCGTCCGGCGCCGGGTGGCCGATCCGCAGACCCTTGCGCTGGCCGATGGTGAAGCCGAACGCACCCTCGTGGGTGCCGACCTTCGTACCCGACTCGTCGACGATGTCACCCTCCGCCCGGCCCAGCCGGGAGGCCAGGAAGCCCTGGGTGTCGCCGTCGGCGATGAAGCAGATGTCGTGACTGTCGGGCTTCTTCGCCACCGCGAGCCCGCGCCGCTCCGCCTCCGCCCGGATCTCGTCCTTCGTGGTGAGGGTGTCGCCCAGCGGGAACATCGCGTGGGCGAGCTGCTTCTCGTCCAGGACGCCGAGGACGTACGACTGGTCCTTGGCCATGTCCGACGCCCGGTGCAGCTCGCGCGAGCCGTCCTCGTTGAGCACGACCGTGGCGTAGTGGCCGGTGCAGACCGCGTCGAAGCCCAGCGCCAGCGCCTTGTCGAGCAGCGCAGCGAACTTGATCTTCTCGTTGCAGCGCAGGCACGGGTTGGGGGTGCGGCCCGCCTCGTACTCCGCGACGAAGTCGTCGACGACGTCCTCGCGGAACCGCTCGGCGAGGTCCCAGACGTAGAAGGGGATGCCGATGACGTCGGCCGCACGGCGGGCGTCGCGGGAGTCCTCGATGGTGCAGCAGCCGCGAGCGCCGGTTCGGAACGACTGCGGGTTCGCGGAGAGCGCCAGGTGGACGCCGGTGACGTCGTGCCCGGCTTCGGCCGCGCGGGCGGCGGCGACGGCGGAGTCCACTCCACCGGACATGGCGGCAAGGACACGGAGGGGGCGCTGCGGCGGAGTCTGAGTCATAGCCCTACCAGGGTACGGGGCTCCGGGAACCACGGTCGCGTGAGTAAGCGTTGTCCTGCACATGGGGAGCGAGAAGAAGCGGGGGGTGGGGCGGCGAGCCGTCCTGCTCGGCGGCGGCGCGGCCGTGCTGGGTACGGCGGCACTGGCCCGCGACGAGCTGGCGCGTGCCTGGTGGCGGCTGCCGGGCACGGAGAAGGACCGGGTGGAGGGCGAGCTCGACCACAAGGGGGCGGACTGGTCCGCCGCGTCCCGGGCGAACTGGCGGCGGGCCGACCGGCCCGCCGACTACACGATCGACCGGGTGGTGATCCATGTCGTCCAAGGCAGCTACGCGAGCGCGCTGAAGGTCTTCAAGAACCCGGGGCACGGCGCGGCCACGCACTACGTGGTCCGTAAGGACGGACATGTGGCGCAGATGATCCGTGAGCTCGACGTGGCCTTCCACGCCGGGAACCGGGACATGAACGAGCGGAGCGTCGGGATCGAGCACGAGGGCTTCGTCGACCGGCCGCAGGACTTCACGGCGGCGATGTACGAGTCCTCGGCGCGGCTGACGGCCGGGATATGCGCCCGGTACGGCATCCCCGTCGACCGGGAGCACATCATCGGGCACGTCGAGGTGCCCGGGACCGATCACACGGACCCCGGGCCGCACTGGGACTGGGACCGCTACATGAAGCTCGTACGGGAGGCTTCGAAGAAGGTCGCCTGAGGGGCGGTCCGACTCGTCAGACCAGGCCGGCGGTGCGGGCCCGCTCGACGGCCGGCCCGATCGCGCCGGCGACCGCGGCCACGTCCTCCTTGGTTGAGGTGTGGCCGAGGGTGAAGCGCAGGGTGCCGCGGGCGAGGTCCGGGTCGGTGCCGGTGGCGAGCAGGACGTGGCTGGGCTGGGCGACGCCGGCGGTGCAGGCGGAGCCGGTGGAGCACTCGATGCCCTGGGCGTCGAGGAGCAGCAGCAGGGAGTCGCCCTCGCAGCCGGGGAAGGTGAAGTGGGCGTTGGCGGGGAGCCGGTCGTCCGGGTCACCGCCGAGGATCGCGTCGGGGACGGCGGCGAGGACGGCGGCGACGAGTTCGTCGCGCAGGGCGCCGACCTCCCGGGCGAACTCCTCGCGCCGTTCGGCGGCGAGCTGTCCGGCGACGGCGAAGGCGGCGACGGCGGGTACGTCGAGGGTGCCGGAGCGGACATGGCGCTCCTGGCCGCCGCCGTGCAGGACGGGTACGGGGCTGTACTCCCGGCCCAGGAGCAGTGCGCCGATGCCGTAGGGTCCGCCGATCTTGTGACCGGAGACGGTCAGGGCGGCGAGGCCGGAGGCGGCGAAGTCGACGGGGATCTGGCCGAAGGCCTGGACGGCGTCGGCGTGCAGCGGCACGTCGAACTCGCGGGCCACGTCGGCGAGTTCGCGGACCGGCATGATCGTGCCGATCTCGTTGTTCGCCCACATCACGGTGGCGAGCGCGACGGATTCGGGCTCGCGCGCGATCGCCTCGCGGAGGTCGTCGGGGTGGACGCGGCCGTACCGGTCGACGGGGAGGTACTCGACGGTGGCGCCCTCGTGGGTGGCGAGCCAGTCCACGGCGTCGAGCACGGCATGGTGCTCTACGGGGCTCGCGAGGACGCGGGTGCGGGCGGGGTCGGCGTCGCGGCGGGCCCAGTACAGGCCCTTGACGGCGAGGTTGTCGGCCTCGGTGCCGCCCGAGGTGAAGACCACCTCGCTGGGCCGGGCGCCCAGGGCGGCTGCGAGGGTCTCGCGCGCCTCCTCGACGACCCGCCGGGCGCGCCGCCCGGCCGCGTGGAGCGAGGAGGCGTTGCCGGTGACGGCGAGCTGGGCGTTCATCGCCTCGATCGCCTCGGGAAGCATGGGCGTGGTCGCGGCGTGGTCGAGGTAAGCCATGGTGCCTTGATTCTACGAGGGCGCGGGGGCCCCGTCGGCCGGGGGCCGGGGCGGGCGGGGCGGTCCTCTCGGGACGGGGCTTCCGTCGGGCTCACCGACGAGGCCCCTCGGCGCGGAGGGAAGACCTCAGCCGGCGTCGCCGTGCAGGGCGAGGATCTCTGCCGCCGCCTTCGCCAGGAGGGTTCTGACCTCCGGTGGGGTGAGGACCTCGATGCTGCCGCCCAGGGCCAGGAGAGGGCGGGCGTCGCCCGGTTCGGCGAAGGCCAGTTCGACCTCCGTCCACTCTCCTTCGGCTTCCCCCGGCGGAGATGTCAGTCGGTCGCCGTGCAGGCGGAGGAAGCGGTCCAGGCGGTCGTGTCGGATCCGGGCCCGGACCAGGACGCCCGCGGGCCGGTTCTCCACACGGCGGCGCAGCCGTCCCCACACCTCGGCCAGTTCGGCGCCCTCCCGGCGCCGTACGGACTCGTCGAGGAGCTCGGCCCGCCGCACCCGGTCCGCGCGGAAGAGCCGGGGCTCGCCCCCGTGGTCGGCGACCAGGTACCAGACGCCCGCCTTCACCACGAGTCCGTACGGGTCGACCGTGTACGTCTTCGACGCCGGCGCCCCGCTGCTCCGGTACCGCAGCCGCAGGCGCCGGTCGGCGAAGACGGCACGGTTGAGGACGTCCAGGTCCACGGCCGGGAGGGGCGTCCGCATCCAGCGGTCCGGGTCGACCAGGATGCGGCGGCTCGTCAGTTCGGCGGCGGGCCGGTGGGGTTCGGGGAGGGCGGCCATCACCTTGCGCAGGGCGGAGCCGAGGGCCCGGTCGAGGCCGAGGGCCGCGTGGGCGCCCTGGGCGGCGAGTACGAAGAGGGCGCGGGACTCGTCGGCCGTCAGCCCCGTGACGTCCGTACGGAAGCCGGGCAGGAGGGCGATGCCACCGTGCCGCCCGCGTTCGGCGTAGACGGGCACGCCGGACGCCGAGAGCGCCTCGACGTCCCGGTAGATGGTGCGTACGGAGACTTCGAGGCGCTCGGCGAGCTCCGAGGCCGGGACCAGGCCCCGGGTCTGGAGGAGCAGGAGGAGGGAGAGGAGTCGGTCGGACTTCACCGGCCGAGGCTAACCCCGGGGCGCCGACGGGAGGATGGCCGCCCGGTGCCCGACGTGCCGTCGGGCACCCGATGCGAGCGCACCGCCCCGGCGCCCGGGACCGGCGTCAGCCGCGCGGGGCGCGGGCCAGCTGACGGGACTGGGCCACGAGTCGGTCCGCGCTGTCCCAGACCTCCGCGTCCTCCTCCAGGAAGCCGCCGGCGAGGTTGCGCGTGGTGATGGAGACGCGCAGCGGGCCCGGGGCGGGGCGGCAGCGGATGTGGGTGGTGAGCTCGACCGTCGGGGTCCAGCCCTTGAGACCCAGCTCGAAGGAGGTCGGCGGCAGCGCGTCGACGGTGAGGAGCAGGGAGAGGGCGTCGGGCTCACGGCCGTCGGAGAGGCCGAACCAGCCGCGCATCTCGCCCTTGCCGGACGGCGCGCCGATGGCCCAGCCGACCGTCGCCGGGTCGAGCTTGAGGTCGAGCCGCTCGGTGATGGCGCTGGAGCCGGGGATCTGGGGCGTGGGGCCGTCGGAGGCGCCGAAGCAGTGCTCGATGGGCGCGATCGCGGGGGGCGTGGCGGCGGTGCGGACGTCGTCGGGGAGGGCGTCGAGGTCGCCGTACGAGGCGAGGACCCGGATGCGCTCGACCTCGGTGCCGTCCTCGGCGTACTGGAAGAGGGACGCCTGGCCGGTGGAGAGGGTGCGACCGGTACGGACGGTCTCGGTGCGGATCACCGCGGGGCCGGGCACGGAGGGCGTGAGGTAGTGCGCCGAGATCGTGAACGGGTCCGGGTGCGGGAGGTGGTCGCCGAGTGCGCGGCCGAGCAGAGCGAGGAGGTATCCGCCGTTGACGGCGCTGATGATGGTCCACCCGGCGGAGAGTTCGGCGTCGTAGACACCGGGGGCGCGGAGGGTGACGGCGGTGTCGCGGTCGAACTCGCTGGTCCCCGCGATCGTCTCGATACTCGTGCTCATGCTTTCGACGGTACAGCAGGAAACTACTGAGCGGTAGCTTTTTCCGGCTCCTCGCGAGCGGAGGAGCGGCGGTTCCAGGCACGGGGCGCGCGCCAGTGGTAGCGCATCGCGAGGAGGCGGAGGACGAAGGCCGTGGCGACGGCTACGCCGCTGGTGTACGCGTTGAGGACGTCGAAGCGGATGCAGAGGACGACCATCGTGGCGCCGACGATGGCGGGCACGGCGTAGAGGTCCCGGTCCCAGCGGAGGAGCGAGGGGACCTCGTTGGCGAGGACGTCGCGCAGGACACCGCCGCCGACGGCGGTCGCGAGACCGAGCACGGCGGAGGAGGTGAGGCTGAGGCCGTAGTCGTACGCCTTGGTGGTGCCGGTGACGCAGAAGAGTCCGAGGCCGGCGGCGTCGAAGACGTTGACGGCGTTCTGGGTGCGCTCGACCTCGGGGTGGAGGAAGAAGACGAGGACCGTGGCGACGAGCGGCATGACGAAGTAGCCGAGGTCCGTGAAGGCGGCGGGGGGTACGGCGCCGATGATCAGGTCGCGGAAGAGGCCGCCGCCGAGGGCGGTGACCTCGGCGAGGACGGCGATGCCGAAGACGTCGAAGTTCTTGCGGACGGCGAGGAGGGCGCCGGAGATGGCGAAGACGAAGATGCCGACGAGGTCGAGGGAGTGTTGTACGGAGGGGCTGAAGAGGTCGTGGAGCACCGAGCAATTGTGCCGGGTCCTCGCGGGGGCGGCGGCCATGTGCGGCGACGGGGGCTCGCGCCGCACTGGGTTCCGACGGTCGGACGCTCCGTGCCGCGGTACGGCGCGAGGCCCCGGACCGTGGTCGTCCGGGGCCTCGTGGGATTGCTCGTGCGGCTACGCCTTCGGCGGTGCGTCGTCTTCGGCGTCCGACGTGTCCGCGTCCTCGGCAGCCTCGGGCTCCTCGCCCTCCGCCGCGCTCGCCGGCGCCTCCGCCTTCGCGAGGGCGTCCTTCGCCGGGGCCTCCCCCTCCGTCGGGGTCTCCCCCGAAGCCGAAGCCGACACCGTCTTCGACGGCGTCTCCGGGCTCGACACCTCCAGCGATTCCCTCGCCTGCGGCACCGTCAGGCCCTCCGCGTTCTCCGGGTGGTGGCATGCCACCCGCTGGCCCGGACGGAGTTCCAGGAGTGGGGGTTCCACCGTCTTGCAGACGTCCGTCGCCTTCCAGCAGCGGGTGTGGAAGCGGCAGCCCGGCGGCGGGGCGATCGGCGAGGGGACGTCGCCCTGGAGCAGGATCCGCTCGCTCTTCGCGCCCCGGCGCCTCGGGTCCGGGACCGGGACCGCCGACATCAGGGCCTTCGTGTACGGGTGCATCGGCGACTCGTACAGGGACTTGCGGTCCGCCAGCTCCACGATCTTGCCGAGGTACATCACCGCGATCCGGTCCGAGACGTGCCGGATGACCGACAGGTCGTGGGCGATGATCACGTACGTGAGGCCCAGCTCCTCCTGGAGGTCGTCCAGGAGGTTCACCACCTGCGCCTGGATGGAGACGTCCAGCGCGGAGACCGGCTCGTCGGCCACGACCAGCTTCGGCTTCAGGGCGAGCGCGCGGGCGATGCCGATGCGCTGGCGCTGACCGCCGGAGAACTCGTGCGGGTAGCGGTTGTAGTGCTCCGGGTTCAGGCCGACCAGGCCGAGGAGACGCTGGACCTCCTTCTTGACGCCGCCCTCCGGCTCCACGCCCTGGAGCTTGAAGGGCGCCGAGATGATCGAGCCGACCGTGTGCCTCGGGTTGAGCGAGCCGTACGGGTCCTGGAAGATCATCTGGATGTCGCGGCGCAGCGGACGCATCTTGGCCACGCCGAGGTGCGAGACGTCCACGCCCTCGAACTCGACCGTACCGCCCGTCGGTTCGAGCAGCCGGGTGATGAGCCGGCCCATCGTCGACTTGCCGCAGCCGGATTCGCCGACGACACCGAGGGTCTCGCCGGGCAGCACCTCGAAGTCGATGCCGTCGACCGCCTTGACCGCCCCGACCTGGCGCTGCAGCAGCCCCTTCTTGATCGGGAAGTGCTTCACCAGGCCGTTGACCTTGAGCAGGGGCTCAGTGCTCTTGTTGTCGCTCACAGCTTCGGCGCAATCTCTTCGGTCCAGATCCGGGTCCGCTCCTCCGGTGACATGTGGCAGGCGGAGTAGTGACGGCCGGGGCCGTCACCGCTCTGCGCGAGCCGCAGCTCGGGGCGTTCCGTGCGCGTGACGCCGCCCTTGGGCACGTCCGCGTACGGGCAACGGGGGTGGAACGCGCAGCCGCTCGGGATGTTGATGAGGCTGGGCGGCGAGCCCTTGACCGGGATGAGCCGGTCGGTCTGCTCCCGGTCGATCCGCGGCATCGAGCCGAGCAGGCCCCAGGTGTAGGGGTGCTGCGGCTCGTAGAAGACCGATTCGGCAGGACCGCGCTCGATGCACCGGCCGCCGTACATCACGAGGATGTCGTCGGCGAGCTCGGCGACGACGCCGAGGTCGTGCGTGATCATGATGACCGCGGAGCCGAACTCCTTCTGCAGGTCCCGGATCAGGTCCAGGATCTGCGCCTGCACGGTCACGTCGAGCGCGGTGGTCGGCTCGTCCGCGATGAGCAGTTCCGGGTTGTTGACCAGCGACATCGCGATCATCGCGCGCTGGCGCATACCGCCGGAGAACTCGTGCGGATAGGCGTCGAAGCGCTTGTCGGGCTCGGGGATGCCGACCCGGTCGAGCATCTCGACCGCGCGCTTGCGGGCGGCCTTCTTGTCGACGGCGTTGTGGGTGCGGTACGCCTCCACGATCTGTTTGCCGACCGTGTAGTACGGGTGCATCGCGGACAGCGGGTCCTGGAAGACCATCGCCATCTTGCGGCCGCGCAGACGCCGTACCTCGTCGGCGTCGGCGCGGATCAGCTCCTCGCCGTCCAGCCAGATCTCGCCCTCGATCACCGGGCGGTTGCGGCTGTGGCCGGTGCGGTGCAGGCCCATGATGGCGAGCGAGCTGACCGACTTGCCGGAGCCGGACTCACCCACGATGCCGAGGGTCTTGCCGCGCGCCAGGTCGAAGGAGAGCCCGTCGACGGACTTGACCAGACCGTCGTCGGTCGGGAAGTGGACCTTGAGGTCGCGCACCGAGAGGTACGCGTCGTCCGCGGGTCCGGACTGCACGGGGACGCCGACCGGACCGGTGGTGGCGCCCGCGGGGCTGTCGTTGTTCAGCGGGGTCTCGGTCACGTCAGCCTCACGCGCGGGTCGACGACGGAGTACATGATGTCCACGATCAGGTTCGCCATGACGACGAAGAAGGCCGCGATGAGGGTGACGCCCATGATGACGGGCAGGTCACCGGCGCCGATGGCGCCGACCGCGGCGGTGCCGAGGCCCTGGAAGTTGAAGGTCGTCTCGGTGAGCACGGCGCCGCCGAGGAGGCCGCCGAGGTCGAGTCCGACGAGGGTGATGACCGGGGTCAGGGTCGAACGCAGGGCGTGCTTGCCGATGACCACGTTCTCCTTGAGCCCCTTCGCGCGGGCCGTGCGGATGTAGTCCTCACCGAGGACTTCCAGCATGGTCGCGCGAGTGATGCGGGCGTACGTGGCGGCGAAGAGGAACGCCAGCGTCACCCAGGGCAGGATCATGCTGTTGAGCCATTCCCCTGGATCCTCCGCCAGGGGTTTGTAGTTGCTCTCGTCCAGCCAGCCCAGCGAGTAGACGAAGACCGCGCCCGCCAGCATTCCGGTGAAGTAGATGGGCAGCGAGACGCCGGCCAAGGCCGTCATCATCGTCGCCCTGTCCCAGATCGTGCCTCTGCGCAAGGCCGAGATCACGCCTGTCAGGACACCGCCGATCACCCAGAGGACCACCGCGCCGCTGGCGAGGGAGAGCGTCACCGGGATCCGGTCGAGCAGCAGCTCCCACACCGGCTGCTCCGCCTTGAAGGAGTAGCCGAAGCACGGCGCGGGGCAGTGCGTCACCTCCGTGCCCTGGTTGTAGTCGCGGCCGGCGACTATGCCCTTGAGGAACAGTCCGTACTGCTCGGGGATGGACTTGTCGAAGCCCATCTTCACGCGGATGCCCGCAAGAGCGGTTTCGTTGGTCTCGCGGCCTGCGTACATGAGCGCCGGGTCGCTGCCGGTTATTTTCGGCACCGCGAAGAAGATGCCGAAGGTGACCGCGGAGACCACCAGCAGCGTTGCGACGACGTTGAAAAGCCGCCGGATGAGGTAGACGAGCACTGCAGTCGGCCGCTCGGGGCGGGCGGCTGCCGCCCCTTGTGGGGACGACAGCCGCCGCCTGCGGCCTTCACCTGCCCTTCGAACTAGCGCATGTGGGGTGAAGGCACATGTCCTGCTGTTACTTGACGACGCCCACGGTGGCGAGGTCGATCTTGCCCATCGACTCGTTGAAGTAGACGTTCGTCAGACGGGGGTTGTGGTAGACGAGCGCCTTGTCGAAGTTGATCGGCAGGTAGAGCGCCTTCTCCATGATCTTCTTGTTGATCTCGGTGTAGAACGGCGCGGCCTCGGCCGGCGTCGGGGCGTCGGCGGCCTTGTCGAACAGGCCGTTCACCTCGGGGTCGTTCAGCATCGAGTAGTTGTTGTTGCCGTTCGGCAGGATGAACGAGCCGTCCACCAGCGGCTGCAGGAAGCCCGCGCCGGAGTTGTAGTCGGCGCCCCAGCCCATGACGATGATGCCGTAGCCCTTCTTCTTCACGTTCTCGGGCGAGCCGATCGTGGAGGAGGAGAGCTTGCCGTCGTACTGGTCGATCGAGGCGTCGATGCCCACGGCCTTCAGCGCGGCCTGCAGCGACTCGGCGGTCTTGACCTCGGCGGCGCGGTTGTTGCGGACCGCGATCGTGGTCTTGAAGCCGTTCGGCTTGCCACACGCAGCAAGCGCGGCCTTGGCCTTGTCGACCTGCGGCTTGCCGGCGGTCAGGCCGTACGGGTCGAACGCCTTGTCGGCGCCGGGGATGCCGGGCGGCAGCATGTTGGCGCCGAGGTCACCGGAGGTCGGGCCGCCACGGGCCGTCTGCAGGGACTTCGGGTCGGCCGCGTAGATGACGGCCTTGCGGCACTCGACGTTGTCGAACGGCGCGACCGTCTGCGGGAAGACCATGTAGCGGATGTAGCCCGTGAACGGGTTGTCCGCGTTGGCCTTCAGCTTCGGGTCCTGAAGGATCTTGATCTTCGCGGCGTTCTGGACACCCGTGCCGTCGACCGCGAGGTCGATGTCACCGGACAGCAGACGCTGGTCCATGTCCTCAGGGTTGGTGGTCACCGTGAAGGAGACCTTGTCCGGCAGACCCTTGCGGATCGTGTCGGTCTTCGGGTCCCAGTTCGGGTTGCGCTCGAAGGTCGCGCCCTTGCCCGCGGTGAAGCTGGTGACCTTGTACGGACCGGTGGACAGCGGCTTGTTGGTGTACTTCGCGCCCGTGTCCTTGGCCATCGGGACCGGCGAGGAGGACGGCATCGCCAGCAGGTAGGAGAAGTCCGAGTTCGGCTTCGCCAGGTTGAAGACGATGGTCTTGTCGTCGGGCGTCTGGACCGACTTCAGGCCGAGCTTGTCGGCGGCCTTGTCCTTGTACGGGCCGGGGTACTTCTGGCCCTGGTCGAGGATGTCGATCAGGTACGTCGGACCGCCGGACAGCACGTCCTGCGCGAAGACGCGCTCGATGCCGTACTTGATGTCCTTCGAGGTGACGGGCGTGCCGTCCTCGTACTTGACGCCGTCCTTCAGCTTCAGCGTGTAGGTCTTGCCGCCGTTGCTGAGGACCGGCAGCGCCTCGGCGAGGTCCGGGACCAGCTTGGTGCCCGCGTCGCCCGGCTTGCTGTCGTACGCGAGCAGCTGACGGACGTACAGGCGCTGGAGGTTCCAGACGAAGCCGTAGTAGGCGCGCGCCGGGTCCAGGTAGTCGACGTCCTGGGGCGACCAGAGCTTGAGCTCGCCGCCCTTCTTGTCGGAGACGTTGACGACACCCTTGGTCGCCGCGTCGAACCCGGCGCCGGCGGAACCCTTGCCCTTGCCGCCGTCGTCGCTGCCGCCACCGCATGCCGCGGTGAGGGAGAGAGCGGCGACCAGCGCGGTGAGCGCTACTGCCTTCTTTCTGCGGATCACTGTGTTCCAACCTCCCAGGAATGGATTCAGGTGAATCAGGTGAATCGGTTCAGCTGCCCTTGGGGTCGAGTGCGTCACGCAGCCCGTCCCCGAAGAGGTTGAACGCAAGGACGGTGACGAAGATCGCGAGACCCGGAACAACCATGAACGTCGGGTCCGCCTGGTAGATCGGGACGGCGTCGGAGAGCATCTTTCCCCAGGACGCGGTCGGCGGCTTGACGCCGGCGCCCAGGAAGCTGAGGGCCGCCTCGGTGAGGATGTTGGTCGGGATGATCAGCGTCGTGTAGACGAGGATCGGGGCGACCAGGTTGGGCAGGAGCTCCTTGCGGAGGATGTAGCCGCGGCCCGCCCCGAGGGATCGGGCGGCCTCGACGTACTCCCGCTCGCGCAGCGACATCGTCTGGCCGCGGACGATGCGTCCGATGTAGGGCCAGCCGAAGAAGCCGATGACGACGATCAGTACGCCCATGCGGACGCCGGTGCCGGTCAGCCCCCAGAGCGAGTTGGGGACCACGGAGACCAGCGCGATGGTGAAGAGCAGCTGCGGGAAGGCGAGCAGCAGGTCCATCAGCCGGCTGATGATCGCGTCGACCCAGCCGCCGAAGAATCCGGCGATGGCGCCCAGGATGCTGCCGATGACGACGGACACGAAGGCGGCCAGGAAGGCCACGAGGAGCGAGATCCGCGCGCCGTAGACGATGCGGCTGAAGACGTCGCGTCCGTTGGTCGGCTCCACACCCAGCAGGAAGTCGGAACTCATCCCGCCGAAGGATCCCTTGGGGATGCCCAGGTCGGGGTCGAGCATCTCCTCGTGGAACTCGTTCGGCGGGTGGCCGAAGACACTGACGATCTGCGGCGCGAAGATCGCGACGAGGATGAGGAAGAGCACGAGGAATGCGCCCGTCAGTGCGACCTTGTCGCGCTTGAGGCGTGTCCAGGCGATACGGCCGGGAGAACGACCCTCGATGGCCTTGGCAGGGACTTTGGCGGCGACAGCTGCGATCTCGTCCGCGGCTGTGTCGTGCAGTGGTGCCGTCATCGTGGTGGGGACCCCTCTCGGCCGACGGTGGCCGGCCCATGCCCGCCGCTGTAGCGGCTTGTCTCACATCGGTGTCGCTGATGCTGCGTACGGGTGCGTTTGTTACGTGTGGATTGCTGCGAAGAGCGTCTGAAGTGCTCGTGAAGAGTCGGTGGTCGCGGGCCGTCCGGCTCTCGGTTGGGGGGAGTCTTCATCGGGCTCACGATCACCCGCCAGACCTGCTCGGGATGTGATGCGCAACCGTGATGTGGCCCGGAGCCTTCCGTTATCCGGACCGGCGGCCCTGCTGAGCGAAACAACACCGCCCGTTCGGCGCGGAACGGACATCACGCCCAACAGTGCGTTCCTGGCTGCTTTTTGGGTGGATTCGCCGAGGACGACGAAGGCCGCACCGAGGAACTCGGTGCGGCCTTTTCGGACAGGCGTCTCGCGATACGGACGGACTGTCAGGGCTCAGCGATAGACGGGGACGTGGGCGTCGCGGTCGTAGAACGGGCGCGCGTTGGCGCGCAGCCACATCGTCACAGGGTCGTACTCGTCGGACATGGCGACCGTCGAGACGGGCAGCCCGTCGGGGACCGCCGCGATCGACTGGCGCATCATGCCCCGCACCGCCTCGACCGAGGCGGCGGAGGTGTCGTAGAGGTCGAGACCGATGGCGAGGTACGGGGAGCCGAGCGCGGGTTGCACCCAGGCGCGGCGCAACGCCCGTACGGCCGGGGTGCGATGGGCGTTCTGGGTCAGCAGGGCGTAGAACTGCGGGATCTCCAGGGCGGGTTCGGAGAGCCGCAGCGGTCCGGCGGGCATCCGGTCGAGACCGGTGGCGATCCGCCGGAGATCGGCCCAGGGGATGCCGACGCCGCCGCCCGGGTCGTGCGGGTTGAGCCAGATGCCCCAGCGGTCGGGGTAGAGGGAGCGCGCGATGTCCCGTCCCGTGACCACTTCGTGGGCGCGGTTCCAGCCGGAGGCGGCGAGCTCCTGCGCGGAGGTGACGCACGGGGCGTACCCGAAGCCGTCGACCTCCATGTTCCCGTACTGGGCGTCCGGCGAGCCGGGTGTGCCCTGCCAGAGCAGCATCCAGACATCGCCTTCGGCGAGGGCGTGCAACAGCTTCTCGTACGCGTCGTAGCGTCCGGGTGCCACCTGGCGCAGCATGTGCTCGACCTGTCCGGCCGCAGCGGTGCTCGACGCGCTCACCCTGGGTCCCGCCCCTCTTCCGTCCACCGAACCAGCTTAATTACGCGGACGCCCGCTGATAGAAGGGGCGCACCCGCTCCAGCATCCAGTCGCCGACAGGGTCCTGCGCAACGTCCAGCAGGATGAGATTGACCGGCCAGGCCACCTCGACCCGGCCCAGCGCGCGGCCGAGCGCGTCGAGCGGGGCGTTGCGGTCGACGCCGTCCCAGGTGGCGAGCTGGACGCCGACGAAGAGCGCCGGCTCGGTGCCCTCGACGCTCGCCAGGGCGCGGCGCGCGCTGACGACGACGCCGGTGGCCTCGAACTCGGCGGAGGCGGCGGCGAGGAAGTCGACGGGGTCGTCCTGCCAGTCGGGCTCGAAGAGCCGCACGCGGCCGCCGCTCGCGGGGCCGTCCAGCGGAGTGCGGCCGACCCGGCAGAGCTCGGCGACGGCGGGCGGAGGCAGCGGGGCGCCGACGGTGCCGCCGGGGTTCACGGCGATGCCGAGCTGGGGGGGCAGACCGCGGGCGAAGTCGCGCGCGGGGGCGACGGTGAACGACATGTGAGCACCGACACAGGCCAGGAACTGCTGCTCGGAGCTGAAGACGGGGACGTACGGCAGTCCGTCGATCTCCATCGTGGGCAGATCGAGGTCCCGGCTCTCGGGGGTGCCGCCGTTGGGGAGGGGCACCCAGACGGGGCTCCGCCCGAGCACCTCGACGAGCCGGCCTCCGGCCGCGGGGTTGCCGAGCGAGGCGGCCAGCACCTCTTCGAGCTCATTGCCCGGCCATGTGACGTCCACGCTTCTCGGTTCCCCTTCTCGCGCGCCCTGGTCGCGTCTCGCACGCCCTGGTCGTGGCGCCCTCGGGGCAGAACCCTAACGCCGCCCCGGCACCGCCGTGGCCAAAAGCGTACGGAGCACCCCGGTCCGGATATCCCGGGAGGGGGGTCGAACCGATGCGGACGGCCGGCCGGTGCGCGCCGACGTCACGCGACCGGACCTGGCGCCGTCGGCGGCGCTCCGGCGGTGCGGACGCGTCAGTGCTTGGCGCGGAAGGTGATTCTGCGCAGGGCGCCCGCCGCGTCCCTGTCGAGGAGGGTGGCCGAGGAGCAGCCCCGGGGCAGGCGGCCGGATTCCACGGAGCTCAGCAGGCGGCCGACGGCCCGGCGGTGCCGGGCGAAGGCGTACCCGGAGACGCCTCGGCCGCGATCGCGCTGCCCCTCCCGCGCAGCGGCCGGGGTGACGTCGAGCAGGACCAGGTGCAGGGCGCCGCCCCGCCGGCGGGCCTCGCGGGCGAGCCAGTTCCGCACCCAGGACTGGGTGCCGCAGTCGTGGACGACCACGCTCCGCCCGGAGCGCAGCGCCCGGCGCAGCCCGGCGTAGTGGGCGATACGGGCCAGCGGGCGGTAGACGGCGTACGGCAGGAAGCGGGGCAGTCGTGCTTCCCAGCGCTCGCGGGCGTCCTGCGAATCGATGCCCAGGCCCTCGGCCGCGCGTCGCATGAGCGTCGACTTGCCGCTGCCGGGCAGCCCCGAGACCACGACGAGGTCGCCGGCGGCGAACGAGAGCACGCGGGGGCCGCGGCCGCCGCGCTCACGCAGATCGCGCAGCAGCGGCACGGCCGAGCCGCGCCTGCGGGTCCTGGCCCGGGCGCGCGGGGACGGTATCCCCGTCCCTGTGGCGTAGGCGCCGGTGTGCTGGAACGTCATCGCTTCTCCCCCAGTCGGGTTCCCGGGAACCCTTGCCCATAAAGTGTAAAGAAGCGGTAATGAGGCACAAGCGATTTGCCGATCAGACCCCTCGTGCAATGATGTGCGCGCCAAGCGCACACAACCTCATACCGGCCGCTCGAATCCGCGCGGGAGAGTCCCGGAACCACCACGGTGGGCCCCGGGCGCCGAAGGAGCAAGACCCTCCCTTGAATCTCTCAGGCCCCGTACCGCGTGGATGAGGCAGATCTGAAAAGCGGGCGCACAGTCGCGCCCCACCCAAGGTGCAAGCCGAGGATGCCCTCGGTGAACCTCTCAGGTTCCATGACAGATGGGGAGGATCGTCCTCGTCCGTCATGATTTTTCTGCCTTGGGACCCGGGAGCCACACCCATGAGCACTGCCGCCCCCCGTCTGACCGCCCTCGATGCGCTGCATCGCTCCCTGGGCGCGACCATGACCGACTTCGCCGGCTGGGACATGCCGCTGCGCTACGCCAGCGAGCGCGACGAGCACAACGCCGTCCGTACCAAGGCGGGCCTCTTCGACCTCTCCCACATGGGTGAGATCACCGTCACCGGCCCGCAGGCCGTCGAGCTCCTCGACTTCGCGCTGGTCGGCAACATCTCCACGGTCGGTGTGGGCCGTGCCCGCTACACGATGATCTGCCAGGAGGACGGCGGCATCCTCGACGACCTGATCGTGTACCGCCTCGGCGAGACGGAGTACATGGTCGTCGCCAACGCCTCCAACGCGCAGATCGTCCTCGACGCGCTGACCGAGCGCGCGGCCGGCTTCGACGCCGAGGTGCGGGACGACCGTGACGCGTACGCCCTGATCGCCGTCCAGGGCCCGGAGTCCCCCGGCATCCTGAAGTCGATCACCGACGCCGACCTGGACGGCCTGAAGTACTACGCCGGCCTCCCGGGCACGGTCGCCGGGGTCCCCGCGCTGATCGCCCGTACCGGCTACACCGGCGAGGACGGCTTCGAGCTGTTCCTGAAGCCCGAGCACGCCGAGGTCGTCTGGCAGGCGCTGACCGAGGCGGGCACGCCGGTCGGCCTGATCCCCTGCGGCCTGTCCTGCCGTGACACGCTCCGTCTGGAGGCGGGGATGCCGCTGTACGGACACGAGCTGACCACCTCCCTCACCCCCTTCGACGCGGGCCTCGGCCGGGTCGTGAAGTTCGAGAAGACGACCAACGACGGCGACTTCGTCGGCCGCAAGGCGCTGGAGGCCGCCGCCGAGCGCGCCGCCTCCAACCCGCCGCGCAAGCTCGTCGGCCTGATCGCCGAGGGCCGCCGCGTCCCGCGCGCGGGCTTCTCCGTCGTCGCGAACGGCGAGGTCGTCGGCGAGGTCACCTCCGGTGCCCCGTCCCCCACCCTCGGAAAGCCGATCGCCATGGCGTACGTGGACGCGGCTCACGCCGAGCCCGGCACGCAGGGTGTAGGTGTGGACATCCGCGGCACCCACGAGGCGTACGAGGTCGTGGCACTGCCGTTCTACAAGCGCCAGAAGTGACGCATCCGTCTCGCTCCGTGTCTCACCCCGCAAGACTCACGTTCATCAGCACTCCCTCGATCCAGGAGAATCAGGTCATGAGCAACCCCCAGCAGCTGCGCTACACCAAGGAGCACGAGTGGCTGTCGGCCGCCGAGGACGGCGTCGCGACGGTCGGCATCACGGAGTTCGCGGCCAACGCGCTCGGTGACGTCGTCTACGCCCAGCTCCCGGAGGTCGGTGACACGGTGACCGCGGGCGAGACCTGCGGTGAGCTGGAGTCGACCAAGTCCGTCAGCGACCTGTACTCCCCGGTCACCGGTGAGGTCGTGGCGGCCAACCAGGACGTGGTGGACGACCCGTCGCTGGTGAACACCGCTCCGTTCGAGGGTGGCTGGCTGTTCAAGGTGCGCGTCACGGGTGAGCCGGACGATCTGCTCACCGCCGATGCGTACGCCGAGTTCTCCGCCGGGAACTGAGACCCCTTAGGGATCGATTCATGTCTGTGCTGAACACCCCTCTTCACGAGCTGGACCCGGACGTCGCCGCCGCCGTCGACGCCGAGCTCCACCGCCAGCAGTCCACCCTCGAGATGATCGCCTCGGAGAACTTCGCTCCGGTCGCGGTCATGGAGGCCCAGGGCTCCGTTCTCACCAACAAGTACGCCGAGGGCTACCCGGGCCGCCGCTACTACGGCGGCTGCGAGCACGTCGACGTCGCCGAGCAGATCGCGATCGACCGGATCAAGGACCTGTTCGGCGCCGAGTACGCCAACGTGCAGCCGCACTCCGGTGCCTCCGCGAACCAGGCCGCGCTGTTCGCGATCGCCCAGCCCGGCGACACGATCCTGGGCCTGGACCTGGCCCACGGCGGTCACCTGACCCACGGCATGCGCCTGAACTTCTCGGGCAAGCAGTTCAACGTGGTCGCGTACCACGTGGACGACGCCGGCCTGGTCGATATGGCCGAGGTGGAGCGCCTGGCCAAGGAGCACCGCCCCAAGGTGATCATCGCGGGCTGGTCCGCCTACCCGCGTCAGCTGGACTTCGCCGAGTTCCGTCGGATCGCCGACGAGGTCGAGGCGTACCTGTGGGTCGACATGGCCCACTTCGCGGGCCTGGTCGCAGCCGGTCTGCACCCGAACCCGGTCGAGTACGCGGACGTGGTGACCTCCACCACGCACAAGACGCTCGGCGGCCCGCGCGGCGGCATCATCCTCGCGAAGAAGGAGTTCGCGAAGAAGCTGAACTCCTCGGTCTTCCCCGGTTTCCAGGGCGGCCCGCTGGAGCACGTGATCGCGGCCAAGGCCGTCTCCTTCAAGGTCGCGGCCTCGGAGGAGTTCAAGGAGCGCCAGCAGCGCACGCTGGACGGCGCCCGGATCCTCGCCGAGCGCCTGGTCCAGGACGACGTCACCGCGCACGGTGTCTCGGTCCTGTCCGGCGGCACGGACGTGCACCTGGTCCTGGTCGACCTGCGCAACTCCGAGCTGGACGGCCAGCAGGCCGAGGACCGTCTCCACGAGGTCGGCATCACGGTCAACCGGAACGCGATCCCGAACGACCCGCGTCCGCCGATGGTCACCTCGGGTCTGCGCATCGGTACGCCGGCGCTCGCGACCCGTGGTTTCGGCGACGAGGACTTCCGTGAGGTGGCCGACGTCATCGCGGAGACCCTGAAGCCCGGCTTCGACGCCGAGGCGCTCAAGGCCCGGGTGTCCGCGCTTGCGGAGAAGCACCCGCTGTACCCCGGCCTGAAGTAGTTTCGTACGCTTTAGTTCCAGGTTCGTTCGTACGAAAGCTCCGGGGCACCGCGCACACTGGACAGTGGGCGCGGTGCCCCACCCCCTTTTCCTGCTGTTCTGCACCACCCCGGCAGACAACGGCGTCTAGCCCCCCACAAGGAGTTCCCCGTGGCCATCTCGGTCTTCGACCTGTTCTCGATCGGTATCGGCCCGTCGAGCTCCCACACGGTGGGCCCCATGCGTGCGGCCCGGATGTTCGCCCGTCGGCTGAAGAACGAGGGGCTCCTCGCGCACACCGCCTCGATACGCGCGGAGCTGTACGGATCGCTGGGCGCGACGGGTCACGGCCACGGCACGCCGAAGGCCGTCCTGCTGGGTCTGGAGGGCAGCTCCCCGCGCACCGTCGACGTCGAGACGGCGGACGACGAGGTCGAGCGCATCAAGTCCAGCGGCAGGATCAACCTGCTCGGCGCGCACGAGATCCCCTTCGACTTCGACGAGGACCTGATCCTGCACCGCCGCAAGGCGCTGCCGTACCACGCCAACGGCATGACGATCTTCGCGTACGACGCGGAGGGCGCCCCGGTCCTGGAGAAGACGTACTACTCGGTCGGCGGCGGCTTCGTCGTGGACGAGGACGCGGTCCAGGGCGAGAACCCGATCGTCCCGGACGACACGGTCCTGAAGTACCCCTTCCGTACGGGCGACGAGCTGCTGCGTCTGGCGAAGGAGACCGGCCTGTCGATCTCGGCGATGATGCTGGAGAACGAGAAGGCCTGGCGCAGCGAGGAGGAGATCCGCACGGGTCTCCTGGAGATCTGGCGGGTCATGCAGGCCTGTGTCTCGCGCGGCATGTCCCGCGAGGGCATCCTGCCGGGCGGTCTGAAGGTCCGCCGCCGCGCCGCGAACACGGCCCGCAAGCTGCGCTCCGAGGGCGACCCGGCCGCGCTCGCGATGGAGTGGATCACCCTCTACGCGATGGCCGTGAACGAGGAGAACGCGGCGGGCGGCCGGGTGGTCACCGCTCCGACGAACGGCGCGGCGGGCATCATCCCGGCGGTCCTGCACTACTACATGAACTTCGTGCCGGGCGCGGACGAGGACGGCGTGGTCCGCTTCATGCTGGCGGCGGGCGCGGTCGGCATGCTCTTCAAGGAGAACGCCTCGATCTCCGGCGCCGAGGTCGGCTGCCAGGGCGAGGTCGGCTCGGCCTGCTCGATGGCGGCCGGCGCCCTCGCGGAGGTCCTGGGCGGCACCCCCGAGCAGGTCGAGAACGCGGCCGAGATCGGCATGGAGCACAACCTCGGCCTCACCTGCGACCCGGTCGGCGGCCTGGTCCAGATCCCGTGCATCGAGCGCAACGGCATGGCGGCCGTGAAGGCGGTCACGGCGGCGAAGATGGCGATGCGCGGCGACGGCAGCCACCTGGTCTCCCTCGACAAGGTCATCAAGACGATGAAGGAGACCGGCGCGGACATGTCGGTCAAGTACAAGGAGACCGCACGCGGCGGTCTCGCGGTGAACATCATCGAGTGCTGAGCCTTCTCGGCGTCGGCGCGTCGGTTCCCGCGGTCGTCTCCGGGGGCTGATCGGGGCGTCGGGGGTGTGGACCGCCCGGTGGAAGCGGGGTGGTCCACCGGGCGGTCAGGGCTCGCGCACCGTGCGGGGTCAGGTGATGACCGGGATCTTCCGCGGCGCGCACAGCTCCGGTGTCTTCGGCGACCGCGGTGCGGGCGCCTGGGGAGGCGCGGGATCGTCATGGATCATCTCGTGCAGATCGCGCCGGTCCGATATGGACAGCTTCCGGTACGCCCGGCTCAGATGGATCTCCACCGTGCGCCGTGTGACGAACAGACGGTTGGCGATCTCCTGGTTGGTCAGGCCGCCCGCGGCGAGCAGGGCGGTACGGCGTTCGGCCGGCGTGAGCGAGGCGGGTCCGGTCTCGGTGTCCCGGCGCGGCCTGGCGCCCGACTCGAGCAGGTCCTGACGCAGTTCGCGTACGAGCGCTCCCGCCCCGCACTTCTCTGCCAGGGCCGTGGCCGCGCGCAGCTGCTCGCGGGCCTTGCGGATCTTGCGGGTGCGCATGTACTCGCGGCCGAGGTCTCCCAGGGCCTGGGCCTCCGCGAGGGTCGCGCCGGACTCCCGGAGGATCCCGACGGCCTCGGTGAGAAGGGCGGCCCGCCGGTCGCCGCCGGCCAGCAGGCCGAGGACGCGCAGGGCGCCGCCGATGGCGTGCGGTGCGCCCCAGGCACGGGCCAGTTCCAGCTCCTCGCGAGCGAGGCGCTCCGCGATGGCAACGTTGCCGAGGCGGCTGTGGGCCAGCGCCGCCTCGGAGCGCCAGGGGTACACGGCCGAGTCCGCCCAACCGCGCAGCCGCAGCCGGCGGCCGCACTCCTCCAGGTCGGCGAGGCCCGCCCTGGCATGTCCCATCGCGATGTGCAGCCGGCCCCGGTGGAAGAGCAGTCCGGGCAACGCCATCCCGGGAGGGCCGCTCGGCCTGCTGTCGTCGAGGAGCACCCGCTGGGCCTGTTCGAGGTCTCCGGACTCCAGCAGTGCCGCCCCGAGCCAGCAGCGGGCCTGGGCGGAGCCGAGCCACTCGCGGCCGGGCAGCACCGGGCTGTGCTCCAGCGCGTCGTACGCCGCCCGGGCGGACTCCTGCAGACGGCCCACCCGGAACGCGCACTCCGCGAGCGCGGCCCTGGCCAGGGCGGCCACCGTGTGGGAGCCCTCGACCGTCGCCTGGGCGAGCAGGGCCCGACAGATCTCCAGCGCCTCCTCGTGCTCGCCCGCGCGTGCCAGGACGAGGAGGAGGGCGGTCCGCAGCGCCGCGTCCTCGTTGACGCTGCCCACCGGTTCGCTGAGCGCGAGGCGGGCCAGCTGTACGGCCTCCTCCCGTCGCCGGCCGCGCCACTGGGCGTGCAGGGCCGGCACCGCCGCCTCGGCCCGTCGGACCCAGGGGGTACGGGCGACCTCGAACCGCACCGCCCTGGCCGCGGGCGGCGCCGCCGGGGCGCTCCGGCCGTCGAGCAGGCGCAGCAGTTCGAGAAGGGCACCGGTGCCGGCGCGCAACTCCTTCTCGGCGTCCTGCCGTTCGAGGTCGGCGGCCTCGGCCTCCATGATGCGCAGGGCTTCGGGGATGTCGCCGGAGAGCACGACGGCCTGGACGAGGTCGGCGAGCGCGGCGGCCCGCCGGTCGCCGACCTGGGGTATGAGGTCGAGCGTGTTGCGCAGCCGGGGCACGGCCGCGTCGAGGTCGTCGGCGAGCTCCACCTGGCCGAGCCGCCGCAGCAGTTCGGGCTCGCGCTCCGCCCCGCACTCCTCCATCCCGCGCTCCAGATAGGCCCGGGCCTCCTTCGGCTCTCCGGCGGCGAGGGCGGTGTCGGCCGCGTCGACGAGGATCTGGCCGGCCCAGGGCGCGCCGACGGGCGCGGAGTGCAGCAGGTGGGCCGCTATCTCCTCACGGGGCGCGGCCGCGGCGTGCAGGACCTTGGCCGCCTCGGCGTGCAGGCGGGCCCGTTCGCTGGGCGGCATGGCGGCGAGGAAGGAGGTCCTGACCATCGGGCGGCTGAAGGTGACGCCTTCCTCGGTCGCGTCCAGGACTCCGGCGCGGACGAGGGTGTGGAGGACGTCGGCGGCCTCCGCGGGGTCGAGCCCGGCCAGTTCGGCTACGAGTTCGGCCGAGTGCGCGCGGCTCATGATCGCGACGGTGCCGAGGGCTCGGCCGATGCCGGGGAACCAGGTCTCGAAACGGGCGACGAGGGTCTCCGCGACCTCCGCGGAGCCGAGTTCGGCGATCCGCGCGGCGGACAGCTCGCCCGGGCCGACGCCGGTGCGCTGCAACTCCCGTAACAGGGACTGGACCAGGAGCGGGTTGCCACCGGTGGTCTCGTGGCAGGCGCGGGCGAGGCCGGCGTCGACCGGGACGCCGAAGGAGGAGGACAGCAGATAGCCGACGCTGTCGGCGTTCAGTCCCCGCAGCACGACGCGCCGGTGGAACTCGGAGGCCACCGCGGCCACCGAGGTCGTGTCGGGCCGCTGCGCCTCCTCGTCCCCCGGCTCCGTGTGGTCCCGCGCCAGGGTGCCCAGCAGTGCGACCGGCAGTCCTTCGAGGCGGGCCATGAGATGACCGAGCCAGTGCAGCGACCAGGTGTCGGTCCACTGCAGGTCGTCGACGACCAGCAGCAGGGGCCTGCGGGTGGCATGGCCGGTCAGGAGGCGGTGGACTTGGGCCGCGGCGGCCTCGGGCAGGAAGGCCGAGATCCCCGTGGACTCGCGGGACGACTCGGGCGGGCCGAAGCCGTCCGGAGCGGAAGGACCCGGAGCGGACGGGCCGGGGAGACAGGACCCCGGGGCGGACGGGCCCGGTCCGGTCAGGAGTTGGTCGCGCACCTGGTGCAACACCCCGTACGGCAGGGCTCGTTCCGCCTGCCGGGCCCTGGCCGACACCACCTCGAAGCCCCTGGCCCGCGCCGTCCTGAGGGCGGCGCGGGCCAGATAGGACTTCCCGGTGCCGATGCCACCCTCCATCAGGAGACTGGCCCCCATCCCGCCCGCCGCCGCGGCCAACGCCTCTTCCAGGGCGGACACTTCGCCATCTCGACTCAGCACAGCAACTCCCTTGTCGCCCCAGCGTTTCGGCGTCGCTCGTCGTGCGTGTACTGCGGTTCAGACCCGTTCAGGCCCCCCGTGCCGGCTGCGCCAGCGATCGGTGGCCACCCCCGCGAGGACGACCTCGACCACGTCCTCCGCCAGGGCGGCCGTGACCGGCAGGTGCCCGAAGAGCACGCGGTAGTAGGTGGTGGAGGCCAGCATGTCGAGGAGCAGATCGATGTCCGCGTCCCCCCGGATGTCGCCCCGGTGGATCCCGCGCCGCAGCGCCTCGGCCGTCGACGCCCGGCGTACGTGGAAGAACTTCTCCAGGAACTCCGACTCCAGCTCCGGGTCGTCGGCCAGATCCGCGACCAGGGCGGGCAGGACCCGCCGGCCGACCGTGTGGGTGAACGCCTGGCTGAGCGTGCCGATCCCGGCGATGAGGTCGCAGTGCGTGCAACCGGTGTCCGGCGTCGGCGTGGTGCCGATCGCCGACGCGAGCGTGTCCACGACGAGGTGCTGCCGTGACCGCCACCGCCGACGCAGGGCCGGCTTGCTGGTACCGGCGCGGGCCGCGACCGCCTCCAGGGTCAGCCTGCCGTAGCCCCCCTCGTTGAGGATCTCCATCACCGCGCTGGGCACGGCGACGTCGATACGGCTGTCGCGGGGCCGTCCGGAGCGCTGCCCACCGGGGGTCCGCACCTCGGGCTCGGCCCGGTTCGGGGTGTTCACCATGCCGTCAGTATAGGTATGCTCACCACCATTCCGTTCCGGCACGGAACGAAAATGGCTCAAGGAGTGACTCCATGTCTCACGGTGTCGACGAAGTGGCCGAGGGGACCGGCGGGTCGGGCGGATCACAGACCCCGGCCGCCGCCGCGGAACCCACGCCCTCGGAGAGCGTCTTCTCGGGGCCCTACCGGGCCCTCACGTTAGGCGTGATCCTTTCGGTCAGCATGGTCGCGTTCGAATCGCTCGGCGTGGCCACCGTGCTGCCCGACATCGCACGGAAGCTGGACGGCCTGGGCGCCTATGGCTGGGGCCTGTCCGCGCTCATGCTCGCGAACATCATCGGTACGGTGCTGGGCGGCCGGTCCGCCGACCGGAGCGGCCCGTGGCGGCCGATGGCGGTCGGCCTGGCCGTCTTCGCCGTGGGCTGCGCGGTGGCGGGCGCCGCCACGTCCTGGCCCCTGTTCCTCGTCGGCCGGTTCACCCAGGGGCTGGGCGTCGGCGCTGTCATGGCCATGGCGTACACCGTGATCGGTCTGGCCTATCCGGAGCATCTGCGGGCGCGCATGTTCGCCCTGCTGTCCTCCGCGTGGACCATCCCGTCCCTGATCGGCCCCGTCGTCGCCGGCACCCTGGCGGACCTGACGGACTGGCGCGCGGTCTTCCTGCTGATGCTGCCGCTCATCGCGATCGCGGCGGTCCTCACCCTCCCCGGCCTGGCCAAACTGAACCGGTCCCGCGGCGAAGCGGGGACGGCGGAGGCCGGGACCCCCGCGCTGCCCTGGTGGAAGAGCCCGTTGGCCAATGCCGTCCTGCTCACCGTGGGCACCGGCCTGCTGCTCCAGGCCCTCCTCCTGAAGAACATCCCCCTGCTCGTCGTCCTCGCCCTGCTCGGTGTGGCCATCGCCGTCCCCGCGCTGCGCCAGGTGACGCCGGAGGGCACCCTGAGCGCCCGGGCCGGCCTCGGCGCCGGCATCGTGATCCGCGGCCTGCTCTGCGGCGTCTACTTCGGCAGCGAGGCATTCCTGCCGCTGGGCCTCCAGGAGTTGCGCGGTTCGAGCGCCACCGAAGCCGGCCTCGGACTCTCCGCGGGCGCGATCACCTGGGTGCTGGGCTCCGCGTGGCAGGCGAAGCGGGACGGCGGGAGCCGGGGCAGCCGCACCGGTGGCGTCGCACTCGGCTTCGTCGTTCTGCTCGTCGGTGTGGCCGTCATGGCCCTCGCCGTCCTCACCGATTCGGTCCCCGCCTGGATCGCCGTACTGGGCTGGGCCATCGGCGGAATCGGCATGGGCGTCGCGTTCAACGCCGCCACCACCGACACCCTGGAGCAGGCGCCGGCCGAGCGGCAGGGCGAGGTCAGCGGCGCGCTCCAGCTCGCCCAGACCCTCGCCACCGGCCTGATCGCCGGACTGGGCGGTGCGGCCATCGCGATCGCGCAGCACTACGACGCCACCACCCGTACCGCGCTGTTCGGCGTCTTCGCCCTCACCGGCGCCCTCGCCCTGATCGGCGTCCTCCTGTCCCGGCGACTGCGCCCCGCGTCCCCGGCGAAGTGACCGTAGGTCACACGTGAGGGGGCTCCGCGGCGATCCGCGGAGCCCCCTCGCTCATGTCCGGCCCGTCAGGCGCGACAGCGCAGCATCACCAGGGGCGGATTGGCCAGGAAGTCCGCCCAGTACGGCTCCCCCATGGCCCGTACGCCGTCGTCCGGCACCCCCAGCGGCACCCAGGTCACGTCGCGGAAACCCGCTGCCCGGAGGCTCTGCTCGTACACCTCGCGGCGCGGGTAGTTCGTGACGAACTCGACCGGCGGGTCGAGCAGCGCCGTGATGCGTACCCGCGGCCCGGTCGCCCCCTCCCCCACCGGCACGTACCGGAATCCGTACTTGTCGGTGGGCGGCCCGTCGAACCGGAAGTCGGGCGCCTGGGTCAGCACGAGGAACTCGCCCCCCGGAACCAGACTCCGGTGCACGCCACGGCACATGCTCTCCATGGCGGCCGCGTCGTCGGCGTAGTTGAGCAGATAGACGGCGGTCGCCACGTCGAAGGGGCGCTCGGGTGCCGGGAGTTCGGCGGCGTCGCCGACGGCGTAGCGCACGCCCAGCGGCCTGCCCTCCTCGATGCGCCGGGCTGCGGCCACCATCTCGCCCGAGATGTCGACCCCGAGCACGTCCTCGGCGCCCAGCCGTTTGATCCGCCGGGTGTAGAAGCCCGTGCCGCATGCCAGGTCGAGCACGGACCTCCCCCGGACGTCACCGAGCATCCGCAGGAAGCTCCCCCGCTCCGGGTAGCGCGCCAGCGGCAGCGCCTTGAACCCTTCGTAGGTCTCCCCGATCTCGTCGTACTGCAGTGCGTCGCGCTGTCCGTTCACCTCGGTGTCCTCCCGTTCATGCGATCTCCCGGACGTTCTCGACGGCCGTGGTGCCCACGGCGTTCTCTCCTGCGGTGCGGCGCAGCAGGTCACCCGCCAGCGCCGCGCGCCGGCCCTGGTGCCGGGCGGCCTCGCGTACGGCGTGCGACGGCACGTCGCCCGCGGTCAGCGGGTGCGAGGTGCCGTACGGATTGCCGCCGGCAGCGAAGACCGACGGATCGGTGTAGCCGGGCGGCACCACCACCGCCCCGCCGTGCAGCAGCACATGGTGGAAGGCGAGCAGCGCCGACTCGCTGCCGGCGTGCGGGCGGTCGGTCGCGACGAACCCGCTCGCGGGCTTGCCGGACAGCGGTCCGGGTCCGGCGGCCGGTTCCAGCGACTGGACGAAGTCCAGCAACGGCGCGGCCAGGGCGCCCAGTCGGGCCGGCCCTCCGAAGACGACCGCGTCCGCCCAGGCCACGTCCGCCGGCTTGGCGAGCGCGGCCGGGGATCCGGACCACCCTGCCGTGCCCCAGCGCACCGAGCCGCTCGCGCCCCCGATCCGCCGCAGGCGGACCCGTGCGCCCAGGGAACGGGCGCCCGCCGCGCACTCCTGCGCCAGGAGACGGGCGGGACCGCTGTCCGCGCCGTGCACCACCGTCACCTTGACGGGCCCCGCGGCGGCGGAGGCGGCGGCCGCGGGCCGCGCCCGCGCGGTCAGTTCGGCGAGCCGACGGCCGAGCAGCCGGGCCGCCCGCTGTTCGACGGCTCCGGTGCCGGTCCCGTCCGTATCGCGCGGCCGGGACTCCACCGACAGGCCGTACGGATTGCCTCCCAGCGAACGGAACACCGGGTCCGCCGGATCGGCCCCGACCACCCAGGAGCCCCAGTGGTAGGCGGTCTGATGGAGGGACAGCAGCGTCGCCTCCCGGCCGCCGTGGGTGCAGGTGGAGGCCGTCATCCCGGTGACCAGCCGGTCGGCGAGCAGCCCTTGCCTCCACAGCGGGCTCGTCGTCTCCAGGAACCGCTTGAAGGTGGCGGACACATTGCCGAAGTATGTGGGCGTCGCCAGGACGAGGCCGTCCGCCCACAGCACGTCGTCCGGCCCTGCGACCGGTTCCGGCCACGGGCCGCCGTCCTCGCCCGCGTCCGTCACGCGCAACAGCCGCACGCGGGCTCCGCCGGCCCGCGCGCCCTCGGCCGCCGCCAGCGCGAGAGCCCGCATGGTCCCCCGACGGCTGTGGAAGACGACCGCGATCCGGGGCCTCATCCCGGCTCCCCGGGCAGCGGTCGGGCGCGCAGCACGAGACGTACGTCCTCACCGACGCGGCTCACCTCGTCGAGGCGCAGCCGGACGGCGTCGGCGAGGGTCGTCGTACCGAGGTCGTCGAGGACCGGGCGGCCCCCGGCGCCGAGCAGCACCGGCGCCACATAGGCGACGACCCGGTCGAGAAGACCCCCGGCGGCGAAGGCCGCGGCCAGCCGGGCGCCTCCTTCGAGCAGCAGGGAGCGCACGCCGCGTGCGTACAGTTCGTCGGCCAGGGCCCGGATGTCGAGCTCGCCGTCCACGACGGGGAGCTCCACCACCTCGTGTGGCGACGGCAGTCGGGGCTTCGCCGCGCCCCGGCCGATGACCACCAGGGTGGGGGCGGCGTCGTCGAGCACCCGTGCGCCGGGCGGGATGGCGCCGGCGCGGTCCAGCACCACCCGTAGCGGTGGACGGCCGTGGACCGCGTGCCGCAGGCCCAGATGCGGGTCGTCGGCGCGCAGGGTCCCCGAGCCGACCAGCACGGCGTCGTGAGCGGCTCTCAACGCGTGGACGTCCTCCCGCGCCGGCTGCCCGGTGATCCACCGGGAGGTGCCGTCGGGCGCAGCCGACCGGCCGTCGAGGCTGCCGCCGAACTTCCACGTCACACACGGCCGGGAGGCCCGGACCGCGGTGAGCCACAGCTCGTTGCCGCGCTCGGCCTCCGCGCGCAGGACTCCGGCCACCACCTCCACACCGGCCTCGCGCAGCCGCCGGGCACCGCCGGCGGCGGACGGGTTCGGGTCCGGCACCGCGTAGAGGACCCGGGCGACGCCCGCGCGCAGCAGCGCGTCCGCGCAGGGTCCGGTACGGCCCTGGTGCGCGCAGGGCTCCAGGGTGACCACGGCGGTCGCGCCCCGCGCCCGGGTTCCGGCGGCGACGAGGGCCTCGACCTCGGCGTGCGGGTGGCCGGCTCCCCGGTGGAAGCCCTCGCCCACCGGGGAGCCGTCCGGGCTGAGGAGGACACAGCCGACGACGGGATTGGGGCTGGTCTCGCCCAGTGCGATGGCCGCCAGGTCGATCGCCCTGCGCATGGCGGCCTCCTCGGCCGGACGAACCGACGCGCCGTGGGGGGCCGGCGCCGTGCCGCTCGTGGCCGTCATGCCGTCGCTCCCCGCCGTCATGCCGTCTCCGCGAGCCGGAAGCCCATCGCGTAGATGTCCCGCTCGTACCAGCCGTGCCTCCGCCGGCAGCGGGCCAGGTCGCCGAAGCGGGTGAAGCTGCCGCCCCGGGCGATGCGATAGGCGCCGCGGGTCCGCGCCAGATCGTCGGCGACGTCCGCTCCACCGGGGTACGGGCGGTAGTCGTCCGCCGTGTACTCCTCGACGTTGCCCGCCATGTCGTGCACGCCGAACGGCGAACGGCCGCCGGGGTACACACCGATGGGGGTGGTGGTCAGCGGACCGTGCTCCACGGTGTTGGCGCGGTCGGCCGCGAACTCCTCCCCCCACGGGAAGTCCCGGCCGTCGCCGCCGGAGGCCGCGTACTCCCACTCGGCCTCGGTCGGCAGCCGGAACGCCCGGCCCGTACGGCCCGCCAGCCAGGCCGCGTACGCGTCGGCGGCCTCGGGCGGGACCGTCCACACCGGATGGTTGTCGAGCGTCTCGGGGTACACCCCGAACCGCCAGGAGGTGGGCAGCCAGGTGGCGCCGGTGTCCTCCAGGAAGCGGCGGTACTCCACGTTGGTGACCGGGTGGAGCGCGATCCGGAAGGGCGCGATGTCGGTCTCGTACGCGGGGCACTCCTTGGCGATCCAGTCCTCCTCGACTCCCGCATGCCGCCAGCGGGCGGTGACCGGCCCGACGGACTCGGGGTCGAGGCCGAGCAGGACCCGGGCACCGGGGACGGTGGCCATCGGCGGGTCGTCGGGGCGGATGCGCGGGTCCCCGACGAGGCCGAGGACGGTGCCCGCCGCGTGCCGACGGGAGAAGGGCCGGCCGGGATCCTCCGCGATCGACACCAGGGTCACGGCCGGGGCGCCGAGCAGGTCGCGGTGGTCCCGCAGTGCCCAGGGCCCGGTGCGGGCGGTGAAGCCGTCGGGCAGGCCCATGGCCGCCCGGTCGGACAGGGTGTTGGGGTTGGCCATGACCGCCGGCGGGGCGGCGGAGGACGTGCTGCTGGTCATGGGAGCCTCCGGTCGGTCGTCGGGGCGCGGCCGGTGGTGCCGGTGAGACCGGCGGTCGGTACGGCCTCGGCCAGGGCGCGGTAGCCCGCGTCGTTGAGGTGGATGTGGTCGCCGCTGTCGTAGGCGGCGCGCACGCGCCGGGGGTCGGCGGGGTCACGGACCGCCGCGTCGAAGTCCGCGACGGCGTCGAACTCCGGTGCGGAGCGCAGCGCCGCGTTGAGTTCGGCACGGGCGCGCTCGGCGTCCGCGGTCCAGAACGGCGAGTCCTTGAACGGTGTCAGGGTGCCCACCAGGACGCGGATGCCTCGCTCGCGCAGGCGCTGAGCCATCGTCCGCAGCCCTTGCAGCACGTCGTCCGCGGTCGCGTACGGCGCGAGCTGGAGGTCGTTGACGCCCTCGTAGAGCACGACGGTCCGCACGCCGGCCTGGGCGATCGCGTCCCGGTCTAGGCGCCCCAGGGCACGGGTGCCGCGCTGCGGCCGGTCGGTCTCGGTGCCGTCGCGGAGGACCCGGTTGCCGCCGATGCCCTTGTTGAGCACGCCGACCCCGGCGGTCGCCGGGTCTGCGGCGAGGCGGCGCGCGAGGGCGTCGGTCCAGCGGCCGTTGCCGTCCGGGGTGGAGCCGACGCCGTCGGTCTGCGAGTCGCCGATCGCGACGACCGCGCCCCGCGGCCGCGTTCCGCGCGCGTCCGCGCCGCGGACGTCCACGCCCGTGAGGAAGAACCACGAGGTCTCGGTGCGGGTGAACGCGGTCCCCGCCCGGTCGGCGGTGTGGTCGCCCGGCTCGGAGACGTATCCGCGCTGCTGTGCGAGCCAGTGCCAGGTGGTGGGCCCGGTGGGTTCCGGCAGATGGACGCTGACGGCCAGATCCGCCCCGGCGGGGACGTCGAAGGCCACCGGGTCGCTGACCGCTTCGGAGCCCGCGGGCACGGTCGTCCCCGACGCGCCGCCGTCGAAGGTGACCTCCCGCGCGCTGCCGGGCACCACGGCGGCCGGGGAACCCGGCACGGGCAGCGCGACGGTCGTACGGCCCAGGGTCAACGGCCGTGTGCCGTAGGCGTGGGACAGCCGCAGCCGTAGCTCGCCGCCGCCGATCGAGGTGTGCACCACCATGCGTACGGTCCGGTCGTCCAGACCGTCCCGGGAGATGCCGTCGGGCGCGGCGGGCGCCGGGGCCGTGCCCCAGGAGCCGACCCAGCCGGACGCGTCGGCCTCGGCTCCCGGCACCGGTCCGGGTCGGCCGGCGGCCGCGGGTGAGGCGGCGAGCAGACCGGTCGCACACACCGCCACCAGGGCGGCGGCCCACCGCCCGCTTCGTGAGCCGCGCGGCGCGGCGGGACCACCGCCGGTGCCGCTCATCGCGGGTCGCCGTCCGCCGTGCGTCGGAACGTGCCCAGGAGATAGGTGAGCCCCGCCGTGCCGCGCGGCACCTGCCGCACCTCGACCGGCTCGAACCCCTGGGCCGTGACGAGGCGGTCGAGCTCGTCGGGGGTGAACTCGCGGTAGAGCCGCTTGCCGGCGTTGACGAAGAGGCTGCCCGCCTCGCCCGCGGCCTGGAACACGGAGACCGTGAACAGACCACCGGGCAGGAGCAGTTCGCGGACGCGGCGCAGATAGCGGGGGTAGCTGTCCGGGTGCTGGTGATGCAGACAGCCGTTGTCGAGGACGGCCCGGTACTCCGCCGTGCCGGGCAGCTCCGTCAGGGGGGTGACGAGGAAGCGGGCGCGCCCGGGCCGCCGCGCCGTGATCGTCTCCCACTCGGGGGAGGCGATGAGGTCGATGCCGGTGACCCGGTGTCCGTCGGCCAGGAGGATCTCGGCGTCACGGCCGTGGCCGGTGCCGATGTCGAGGATGTGGGCGTCCCGGGCGTCGCCGAGCGCGCGTGAGAGCACGCGCGGCGCCTCCCGCATCGCCTGCTCTCCTGTCCACAGGTCGCGCCCGTCGGCGTAGTGGTCCCGGAAGTCGGAGTGGAGCACGGTCGCGTACGCCGTCTCGTCCATCTGCGAGGTGCCCGCGGGGCTGACGGTGTACCGGTCGGCTATCGGATGGCTGTCCATGTGGTGCCGGGTCCTCTCGTCAAAGAGTGACTGGGAAAGGGAAAGGGGGAGGCAAGGGCGTCCGCTCGCGGGACGGCGCCGGGGGAGGCGGGGTTCTCCCTCACCTCCCCCGGCGCCGTCCGCGATGCCGGCGGCTCAGCCGCCGATCGGATACACCTGACCGTCGTAGGACGCGGCGGCGAAGACCTTGCGCGCCGCGTCGTACGCGAGGGCCGAGATGCCCGCCGTGGTGGGCCTGACCACCACGGTCCAGGCGCGCTCCACCCGGTCGTACACGGCGACTCGGCCGTTGTAGCTGCCGGTGGCCACGAGCCTGCCGTCGTCGGAGGCCGCGACGCACTTGATGGAGTGGGTGTGCGGCGTCGGCAGGACCTCGGCCCGGCGCTCCGGGTTCCACAGGCGCAGCTTCAGGTCACGGCTCACGCTCGCGAACCAGCCGTTCTCCAGGCCCGCGCAACCGTTGGCGATCCTGTCGTGCGCGTCCTCGACGGTGGCGACCTTCTCCAGGGTGGAGATCCGGTACCAGGTGGCCGAGGCGTCGGCCGCCACCGAGAAGAGGAGGTCCCCGGAGACGGCGACTCCCTTGACCGCGTTCACATGCAGGGGAAGGTCCGCGACGTGCTCGACGTCGTCGCCGCCTCGAAGCCTCAGCAGCAGCCCCTCGCCGGTGTACGCCCCGACGACCGCGTACCGCTCGCCGTCCCGCTCGAAGGCCGCGCCGCAGTTGAGCGGCGAGCGGTGCTGGTACAGCTCGCGGCCGGTGAGCGCGTCGAAGACCTTGCCGAGCTGGCCGCCGGAGAGCACCGGGCCGTGCAGCGGCGTGAGGAAGTTGCACAGGCTGCCGGTCTCGGCCACGTACGCGCCGTCCCGGCGCACCACTCCGGCGTCGCCCACGGTCAGCGCGCCGTCGGGGGCCGGCAGGACGGCGTTGACCCCACCGGTGGGCGGGACCTCCGCCGTGTCCCAGACCCTCTCCTCGTAGTCGTAACCCCGGTACTCGGCCCCGAAGGTGGCGAAGACCAGCCGGGAGCTGCCGGCGAACGCGCAGGAGCGCGGCCAGACGTCGGCGGGCAGACCGCTGGTGTCGCGCAGTTCCGGACGGCCGGAGGAGACGTCCCACAGCCGCATGGTCCGGTCGTAGCTGAGGCTGACCAGGAGGTGGCGGGAGTCGTCGAGGACGAGGCGCTTGATGCCCGCCTCGTGGGCCGGCACGTCGGTCTGCCCGGTCGGCCCGACGACGACGATCCGGCCCTCGTCGTTGCCCGCGAAGATGGTGCCGCCGGAGGAGATGGCGATCGTGTCCGTCTCCACACCGCCCATGTCGAGATTGGCGACCATGCCGCCGGTCTCCAGGGACCAGCGCTTGATGGTGCCGTCGTCGCTTGAGGAGATCACCTCGTCGGCGTCGCGGGTCCATTCGACGGAGATGACGTCGGCGGTGTGACCGGCGAAGGTGGTGACGAGCCGCCCGGCGAAGTCGTACACGCGGACCCGGTGGTCGCGGGAGGCGGTGGCGATCAGCTGCTTGGACGGATGGAAGACCGACATCTCCACGTCGTCCTGCTGCTCGGCGAGGACGGCGACGAGACGCAGGTCGGGCACGGTCCACAGGCGGGCCGTGTAGTCGCTGGAGGAGGTGAGCAGGTGGCGGCCGTCGGGCGAGAAGGTGCACTGGTTGGCCAGGTGGTCGTGGAAGGAGCGCGCGAGCGCCCGCCCGGTGCGCTGGTCCCAGCAGATGACCTGGTTGTCGTAGCCGGCGGTGGCGACGTACGCGTCCTGCCAGGCGGCGATGCCACTGATCGGACCCCGGTGCCGGATCATATGGACTCCCCCGCGAGTTCGATGGTGTGCCCGCTGCGCTCGACCTTGGCGCGCAGATAGTGGCGGTTGCGCTCGGTCTGGAAGATCCCGGTCGGCACGACCTCGTCGATGGTGATGCCGTACGAGGTCAGCTGCGCGGCCTTGTCGGGGTTGTTGGTGTGCAGCCTGATCCGTGTGGCGCCGAGCGCGCGGAGCATCTGGGCGGCGGCGCTGTAGTCGCGCAGGTCGTCGGAGAAGTTCAGCTCGCGGTTGGCGGCGAAGGTGTCGAGGCCGAGCTCGTCCTGAACGCGATAGGCGTCGAGCTTGTTGTAGAGCCCGATGCCGCGGCCTTCCTGCCGCAGATAGAGCAGGATGCCGCCGGACTCGGCGAGCAGCTGCATCGATTCGGTGAGCTGGGGACCGCAGTCACAGCGTGCGGACCCGAAGACGTCGCCGGTGAGGCACTCGGAGTGGAGCCGCACCAGTGGGACGTCCGCGCCCGGCGCGAAGGTCACGGCGATGTGCTCCTGCCCGTCGCCGAGCTCGGCGAAGGTGACCATCTCGGCCGTCTTCCAGCCTCCGTCGGCCAGCCGCACCGGCACTTCGACACGGGCCCGGGTACGGGTCGTGGGATTCGTTAATACGGAGGTCACTGGCGGATTCGCACCATTGAACCTGTTGCGCACGTGATCGTCCTCCCATCGGAACTGGCATACCCCATGCCCATCCGGCTGCCAGGGTGCAATGGAGAACAGCATCGACAACCGCACGGCTGTGCACAGCAGGGGTGGACCGGTATCGGCACCGAGACATTTGACGGTCAGGACCGAACCACGAAGGACTGCTGTCGGCTTTCGGTGCCGCGAGGAGGGCGCGGTGGCATACGGGGTGCGACGCGCGGTGGGAGGTGGTGCGGGGGCCGGACGGGCGGCGGCGACTCACGTACGTATGTACGTGGTGGGGCCGTACGGATTGCGGTACGGCGCCGCCCGTCCTCGCCCGGCGGGTCAGGCCTTGTTGAGGTCCGCCCAGAACTCGTCCCAGGACAGCTTGCCGTCGGCGTTGCCGTCGCGCTGGCCGATCAGGGCCTCCGCGACCGTCTCGGTGACGTTGAAGTCACCCAGCTGCGCCATGACGCTCTTGTACTCGGCGGCGGTGATGAACCCGTCCCCGTCCACGTCGAACCGCTCGAATGCCTTGCGCGCCGACTCGATGTCCGCCACAGCTTCCGCCCCTTCTCGATGCTTCGATGACGGGGTCAGATTATCGGGCGTTCCGCCGGGTCCGGGCGCCGGGCCACGACCGGTCAGGGCGGGTCATGGCGGATCATGGGAGACATGAGCGACGACGTGGCACGGATCCTGGCAGCGGCGGCCCACGGACGGTTCCCGCCGCCGGACGGTTCGACGACGGTGGTCCCGCCGCCGAACGACCGGGACTCCGGCGTCCTCGCCTTCACCGCGCACTCGGTGGTCTTCACGGACGCCGATCCCGCGTGGGTGCGTGCGGAGCTGGCGGCCGCCGACAGCGACCCGCTGGCCGCCTCGATGAACCCGGGGTTCCTCCTCGCCCTGATGCGGCACACGGGCCGGCGCATGAACACCGTCGACCTGCTGACGGTCGCCACGGCGCTGCCCGGGGACCCGGAGCTGCCGCTGCGGGAGATCGAGGACCCGGAGCATCCCCGGGTGGCGCGGGCGTTGAAGTACCGCGACGACGTACGGGTGTGGGCGGCCGACGGCGGCGTGGTGGTCCTGGGCCGGGGCGTGGCGGGCCGCTGGGAGGCGGCGATCGAGGTCGACGAGGAGGTCAGGCACCGCGGGACCGGCCGGGCGCTGGCCCTCGCCGCCCGGCATCTGACGCCGGGCGACGTGGTCTGGGCGCAGCAGTCCCCGGGCAACGCCCGCAGCGTGCGCGTCTTCCAGGCGGCGGGCTACCGCCCGGTGGCCTCGGAGGCCCTGCTCACGGCGGGCTGACCTGCGGCCCGGCCGAGCGAGCCCGCCCGAAGGCGCCTGGCGGGCAAGCCCGACCGAAGGCGAACCGAGCCGTGAGCTAGCGGAACACGCCGGTGTGGCCGAGGGAGTAGCGGCCGGGCTGGGGGTAGACCGCGAGGCCGTGGGGGCCGCCGCCGACCGGGATGCGGGCGAGCTGCTTGCCGGTCCTGGTGTCGATCGCGTAGACCTCGGAGTCGTAACGTCCCGAGAGCCACAACACCTTGCCGTCGGCCGAGACACCGCCCATGTCCGGGGAGCCGCCGTCCGGCAGCCACCACTTCTTCGTCAGCTTGTCCTGCCCGAAGTCGAAGACCGAGACGGAGCCCTCGCCGCGGTTGGGGATGTACATCTCCTTGGAGTCGCGGGAGACGTAGAGGCCGTGGGCGCCCTTGCCGGTGGGCATCAGCCGCGGGGTGGTGAACTTCTCGCCGTCCAGGACCCACATGCCGTGGGCCATCATGTCGGCGATGTAGAAGGTCTTGCCGTCCGGCGAGATCTTGACGTCCTGCGGCATGGCGCCCTGGAAGGGGAGCCGCTGCTGTCCGATGACCTCCATCTTCGCCGTGTCGACCTTGAGCAGCTCGCCGGAGAACTCGCAGGAGACGACGAAGTACCGCCCGTCCGCCGAGAAGTCCGCGTGGTTGACGCCGTAGCAGGAGACCGGGACGGTCTTCTTCCGGGCCATGGTGTGCGGGTCGCGGAAGACCAGCTCACGGTCGAGGGAGGCCATGACGACGGCGTACTTCCCGTCGGGCGTGAAGTAGAGGTTGTACGGGTCGTGGACCTCGACGGCCTTGCCGGCGACGCCGGTGGCGGGGTCGATCGGGGTGAGCGTGTGGCCGCGGTTGTTGTTGACCCAGAGCGTCTTCAGGTCCCACGACGGGACGACGTGCTGCGGCTGGATGCCGACCGGGATGGTCTCGATCACCTTGTAGGTCGTCGGGTCGATGACGGAGACGGTGTTGGAGTTGGTGTTGGGCACGTAGACCCGGGACGGGAAGTCCTTGACCACGGGCGAGAGCCGGCCGGGCCGGTCGGCCGCGTAGACGTCCTTGGGGTCGAGGAGGGGCGGCATCCCGGGGAGGCCGTCCGGGACGGCCTCCTTCGGTGCGACCGGGCGGGCCGCCGTCTCCTTCTTGGCGCCGCCGCGGGGCTCGGCCCCGTCGTCCGCGGCACCGCACCCGGCGAGCGCGGCGAGCAGCACGGCGGCGAGGAGGCTCTTCGAACGCTTGGTGAGTGGCAGCATCAGGTCAGCAGCTCCGTGGTCGTCACCGCGCGCAGGCCGCGGCGGTCGAGGTCGGCGAGGAGGGGCGGCAGGGCGGCGAGCGTGTCCGCGTAGCCGAGGTGGAGGCTCACCACCGATCCGTTGCGGATCGACCCGGTGACGTTGCGGACGACGGCCGCGGCGCCGGGCGAGGTGAAGTCGAGGGAGTCGACGTCGTACGAGAGGACGTGCGGGTAGCCGGCCCGGCGGGCGGCCCGCTGGACGGCCGGGCTCGCGTTCCGCCCCCTGGAGGGCCTGAACCAGCTGCCGATGGAGCCGGTGAGCCGGCGCAGCCGCGTGGCGCAGGCGCTGATCTCCGCGTGCGCCTCGTCCTCGGTCATCGCGTTGACGTCGAGATGGCGCTGGGTGTGATTGCCGAGGTCGTGGCCGCCGTCGAGGATCCTGCGGGCCAGCTCGGGGTGGCTGTCGAGCCAGTCGCCGACGGCGAGGACGGTGACCCGGGCGCCGCCCTCCTCGGCCGCGGCGAGGACGGCGCGGGCGAGGGCGGGGTCGCCCTGGCCGTGGAAGGTGAGGGCGACCCGGGGGCGGTCGCGCGGCCCGTTCGTGATCTCGACGGGCCGGCCGGGGTAGCGGCGGGGGGCCGGGGCGGCGGCGGGCTTGGGGGCGGGCGCGGGGCCGTCGGGCGCGGGGCGGCCGTCCGTGCCGCAGGCGGTGGTGAGCGCTCCCGCGAGGGCGGCCGCCGCGCCCGCCCGGAGTGCGCCACGGCGGTCGGTCAGGGTCACGCGCCCATTTAAGGCCCGTAGTGACCGTTTTTTAACGATTGGGCCAATTCAGGACGTTTGCGGGTCGCGCGCCGGTGTCCACCATGCGGGCAGGTCGAGGAAACAAGCAATGAACGCCATACTTATTCACTGTTTACAAGGCGGGTGCTCTAGGTCACCAACGATTCATCGGTAAACTGTCCAGCTTTGACCGAATTTGCACCAGTAGGGACTTTTGGCGGGATGGCGCGCTGTCTGCCATAGTCGAAGACACGACCCCCATTGACCCGGGCCAGGTCGTTTTCACGGCCGTGGATACACCCCCCCGATCCACGGCCGTCCTCACGGAAGCCCCCAGGCGCCCCACAGCGGCGGACGGGGGCTTCGGTGCATCCAGGGGGCAGCCGGCGACCGGGGAACGGCGTTCATCGGTCCGAGACGCGCATCTCGAACCAGGTCGTCTTGCCGCGCGGCTGCAGATCCACACCCCAGCGGTCGGAGAGCTTGTCGACGAGGAAGAGCCCGCGCCCGCTGATGTCCAGCTCCTGGACCGGCATGAGGCACGGCAGCCCGCGCGAGGGGTCACGGACCTCGATCCGGATCCAGCCACGGCGGCGCAGCATCCTCAGCCCGAAGACCCGGGCCCCGGTGTGCCGGACGGCGTTGCCGACGAGTTCGGAGACGAGCAGGACGGCGTGTTCGGCGATCTGCGGGGACAGCGCCCAATGACGCAGCACCACGCACTGGGTGAGCCTGCGGGCGATGGCGGCGGACTCGGGACGGGACGGCAGTCGCACGTCCTCCTCGGCCGGATTGCCGTACAACTCCAGCGCCTTGAGGGCCTGTTCGTCCTCGGGTGCCGGTACCCACCGTGCTGCGGTCGCACCGCTGTGCTGCCGCGGCTGTTCCACACCCTCCAGGCCCGCCATGCCCCCCATCATGGCCGGGCGGAACGGGCCGCGGGGCCGTTCCGGCGGAATCGAGCCCCCGGAATCGACAATTCCAGTGAATTCACTTGGCATATGCCCTTGGCGGACGGTGGTACTGGAGAGTAGGGTCCGCCGTCCGCCTCGGGCCGCCGGAACTCAGACGAACTTCGCCTTGCCCGGACCCTCCTCGACGAAGCTGCGCATCCCGCGCTCGCGGTCCTCGGTCGCGAAGAGGCCGGCGAACCAGGTGCGTTCGATCGCCAGACCGGTGTCGATGTCGGCCTCCAGACCCTGGTCGATCGCCTCCTTCGCGGCGCGCAGCGCGATGGCGGGGCCCTGGGCGAGCTTCGCGGCCCAGGCATGGGCCTGCTCGTACACCTCGGCCGCCGGAACGACGCGGTCGACCAGGCCGAGCGTCAGGGCCTCGTCGGCCTTGACCATGCGGCCGGTGAAGATGAGGTCCTTGGCCTTCGACGGGCCGACCAGACGGGACAGCCGCTGGGTGCCGCCGGCGCCGGGGATCAGGCCGAGCAGGATCTCGGGCTGGCCGAGCTTGGCGTTGTCCGCCGCGATCCGGTAGTCGGCGCACAGGGCCAGTTCGCAGCCGCCGCCCAGGGCGTAGCCGGTGATCGCGGCGACGACGGGCTTGGGGATGCGGGCGACCGCGGTGAAGGAGTCCTGGAGCGCGCGCGACCGCTTGACCATGGCCGCGTGGTCCATGGCCTGCATCTCCTTGATGTCCGCGCCCGCCGCGAACACCTTCTCGCCGCCGTACAGGATCACGGCCCGCACGTCGTCGCGGTCGGTCGCCTCCTGGGCCAGCTCGAGCAGCCGGTCCTGGGTGGCGATGTCCAGGGCGTTCATCGGGGGGCGGTCGAGACGGATGGTGCCGACGCCTTCGGCGACTTCGAGGTTCACAGTCATACCCGGCAGGTTAGCCGCCGTTAACGACGGCGGACCCGGTGCTGTTGCTCACAGCACCGG